>NZ_JBHXTO010000031.1:0-77516 GCF_042677425.1 Streptomyces sp. NPDC127119
ACGAGGGCTTCCGCCCGGCACACCGAGAGCACGCACCAGACGCCGCCCGGCCCGCCCTCCGGGCGGACGTCGGGAATTTGACGACAGGACCTAGGTCCCGCGCCTCATGCGGGCCGCGGCCCTGCTGGCTAGGGTCGACGACCATGCGGATCATGGGAACGGAGCCTCGGCCCACGCCGGAGCGCAGACGCGACACGCTGGAACGGCTCGACGCGGAGCGGGACGTCTGGGTGTCGACGTCCCATCCGGAGCACGGGCCGCACCAGGTGCCTCTGTGGTTCCGGTGGGACGGACACGCGGTCTGGATGTGCACCGGAGCGGCCTCCGCGACCGTACGGAACGTCCGTGCGGAGCCGCGGGTGCGCCTGGCGCTCCCGGACACCTTCGACGTGGTGCTTCTCCAGGGCGAGGCGGAGTGCTTCCCCGACGACCGGGTGCCCTCGGACGCGGCGGAGGGGTTCGCCGGCAAGTTCGGCTGGGACCCGCGCGCCGAGGAGGGGTCCTTCGTGTATGTACGCGTGGTGCCGAGGACCGTGCGCGCCTGGCGCGGCGAGCCGGAACTGCGCGGCAGGGTCGTCATGCGCGACGGCGCCTGGATGGGGTCACCCCCGCCCGGGCGAGGGTGACCCGCGGACCGGCGACCAGGACTCGAATGACCAGGTCTCGAATCGGGCCTAGGCGCGTGGCAGTGAGGTGTTGGTGACCGGGAGGGACCGGCTCGCGCCGGAGACGTACAGGTCCCTCGGGGCCGTGCGCAGGGTGAACGTGTCGTCGTAGTCGCGGATTCGTGCGAGCAGCATGAAGGTGCCGTCGGCCCTGGTGGTCGTCTTCACGCGGTACTGGCCCTCCCAGTAGGTCTGCAGGAAGACCTCGGTGTCACCGGGCCCGACCCCCTCGGGGAGGGTGACCCGGCCCTGGACGATGAGGACGTCGCCCGCCTTCAGTCGCTTCCTGTTGACCGTGTAGGCGACGGAGCTGGGCCTGGCGTCGGCGGTCACGGTGGTGTCGGCGAAGTAGCCGTCCTGCGGGGTGTTCAGGTCGCCGTCCTCGTCGTAGAAGGCCGTGATCTGCACCCCCTGCTGGACGTTGAGCAGACTGCTCGTGCCCACGTGGTCGATGGCGACGTCCGGGATCGTGAATCTGCCGTCGGCGTCGCTGACCGGCCTGCCCAGCTCGCGCGGCTCGTAGTACGTGGGGTCGATCGGGTCGCCCCACGGGTTCCAGGTGGTGAAGCGGACGACTTCCTCGACGGTGACGGGGATGTGGGGCGCCGGGGTGCCGTCCGCCTTCGTGACGGTGCCGGTGACGTCGACGCGGCGGTTGTCGTGGTCGGTGGTGGCCGGATCGGTGTTCACGGTCAGGACGTAGGCGTCGCCGGGTGCGGCGTCCGCGGAGTTCGCGGAGGCGGCGGGCGCGGACAGGGCTCCGGTGGTGAGCAGGAGCGCGGCGAGGGCGGCGAGCCGCGTCGGCAGGGACTTCCTGGGCACAGGTCAACTCCGGGTTCGGTCGGGACTGCGGGATCGGGACTGGAGCGGTCGCGCCGGGCGGCACCGGTTCCGCCACGGCGCAGAGGTGCGACGCACCGGGTTCGACCGGCGGGGTGGAGCGGGAGTTGTAGCGGTGCGGGGCCCGTTACGCGGCTGTGGCAGGGGGGTGATTTGTGCGGGTTTCGGGTTCACCTGGATGACGGCCGTAGGACGCCGTGCGTGCCCCGGGCGCGCACGGGGCGCCGGGGACGAAATCCAACAGGCGTGTTCCTGCGAAAGCTCAGAGGTGGCGGCGAGGCACATGGCTGACATGGGCATGACTCGCTGCCGACGGCCGCGACAGGGGTCACGGCAGGAGCCACGCAGCCCACGGAGGAGCGATCATGCGGGATATCTTCGAGATCCTGGAGAGCCAGGTCACGGACAACGCCAAGAACGCCGTCGAGATGTACGCGAAGGAACTCCCCGAGTACCACCGTGCGCACAACGACGCGAGACTCTACGACGCGATCATGGAATTCGCGGTCTCCATCCGCCGCCGCACCGTCTTCCTCGCCCGGGAGGGAGCCCCGCTCTCGGACGAGGACCTGTCCTTCATCGCGTCGATCGGCCAGGACCGCGGGGCGAAGGGATTCTCCGAGTCGTCCCAGCAGAACGTCCTCACGCTGCACACCGGCTCCATGCTGCGGGAGATCGGCGAGGCGCCCGCCACGCACGACATGGACGGCCTGCTGCGCATGGTCACCTGGTTCTCCGCACAGGCCGGAACGGCTCGCGGCGCCTATGTGCGCGGCTTCGAGAAGGGGCGCTCCCGTGCGCTGTCGGCGGTGGCGCGGGTCCAGGCCTGCGCGAAGATGCTGCTGGCCGACGACCCCGCGGCCCCCGACGTCGTCCGGGACCTGGGCCTGCCCTGCCCCGGCCGCTACGCCGTCACCGTGCTGCGGTTCCCGGCGTCACGCCCCCTTCCGGACGGCGGGAGGCGTGCCGCGCTGCTCGAACCGTTCCTCCTGAACCACCGGGTGCCCCTGCTCTGGCGGCGGCCGGAGGAATGCGTCGCGCTGGTCCCGGCCGACGACCCGGACCCGGCCGCGGTGGACCGGCGCGTCCTCGCACTCGCCCGGGACTTCTCGGCGGCCGTCGGACTGCCGTGCGCCGTCGGCACGGCCACCGGAGCGGTCTCCGCGCTGGCCGAGACCGCCCGGACGGCCGCCCTGGTCAGCAGGGCCGCGCCCGTCACCGGTTCCCCCGACCGCGCCTGCACGGCCGCCGACGTCTTCGTCGAGATGGGGCTGGAGCAACTGCCCCGGCTCGACGACTGGTTACGCGACCTCACGAGACGTCTGGCGGAGGGTCCCGATCTCGTGGCGACGCTGGACGCCTACTACCGCGCCGACATGAACCGGCTGCGGGCCTCCGCCGCGTTGCACGTCCATCCCCGCACCCTGGACTACCGGTTGCGCCGGGTGCGGGCCCTGACCGGCGTGGACCCCGGCTCCACCAAGGGGGTCCGGCTTCTCAGCACCGCCGTCACCCGGGTGCGGGCCGGCGCGTGGGGTTGAGCGCGGCGCGGCGCGCTCCGCGCATGGCGAAGGCGGCGGCCCGGGGATCGGGGCCGCCGCCTTCGCGTACGGGGGTTTCGCCGGCCCCGCTGGGAGGTCGGTTCTTTGGCTGCGGGTGCGTCGTGGCTGGTCGCGCAGTTCCCCGCGCCCCTGACGGGCCGGGCCCTAGCGGGCCGGCCGCGCCCCTGACGGGCCTCGCCCTAGTGGGTCGGGCTCAGTACCAGCCGTTGGACTGCCAGAAGTTCCAGGCGCCGACCGGGCTGCCGTAGCGGTCGTTCATGTAGTCGAGGCCCCACTTGATCTGGGTCTTCGCGCTCGTCTTCCAGTCGGAGCCCGCGGAGGACATCTTCGACGCGGGCAGGGCCTGGACCAGGCCGTAGGCGCCGGAGGAGGAGTTCGTGGCGTCGACGTCCCAGCCGCTCTCGTGCTCGACGATCTTCGAGAACGCCTTGTACTGGGCGTCGTCGTGGATCATCTTCTGCGCGATCGTCTTGGCCGACGCGGAGGAGGCCACTGTGGGGGTCGCGGCCTGGGCGGGGCCCGCCGCGATGACCATGCCGGCGGTGGCGGCCGCCACGGCGGCGCCGGTGAGGGCCTTCTTCGGGGTGGCGATGAGACGGATGCGGGTGGAGAAGGACACGGAGAACCTTTTCTTCGGGGACGGGACGGTCGCTCGTACGCCCTGACGTCCAGCCCTGGCATGCGGCGGCGCCGAGGCCCTGAGGGGCACGTCGGCGCCTTGCGACTCCACCAATGAACCAGGCCGGAAGCCTGTCCGCAATGACCCCTTTTGCTAGTTGTGGTCGTACCCGTCGCAAAAGGTCCCTCTGTGACGTGGCTCTCAATCCGCAGGTCAGAGGCGGTTGGGCCGTGGTCATGACAAGAGTCGCGGCCTACGGTCGCCCGTAGTAGAGGACCAAGGTCCTGTGGGCCGCCTCACGAGCCTCGCACGGTACGCGTGACACCACGTAGTTGCGGCTTCTACAGCGTGCGGCCGGGTGGTGTGACCGGCGCCGCACCGTCGTGGCTGCCACCGCGGTCACCGTCGGGGTCCCCGAACGTGACCGGCGTCTCGAAAGCCGCCCTGCGCGTGGCCCGGCGGAGCGCCTTGAGGACCGTCGCGCCGAGAGCGAGGGTCAGGACGACCGTCACCGTGGCCCGGCCCAGGTCCCAGCCGAGCGAGGTGGCCAGGCAGTACGCGACGAACCGGGCCAGATTCGTGTGCACGGCGTCGTGCGCGTCGAAGGCCACGTTCGACGACAGCGCGTCCATGAAGGGCCAGCCCGCCAGATTCATGAACGTGCCGTACGCGAAGGCCGCCACGAAGCCGTACGCGGCCAGCATCGCCAGCTCGCCCCGGCCCCTCAGCCGGTCCGGGCCCGGCAGCAGCCCCGCGCCCATCGTGAACCAGCCCATGGACAGCATCTGGAACGGCATCCACGGCCCGACCCCGCCCGTGAGCAGCGCGGACGCGAACATCGTGACCGACCCGAGCACGAAGCCGAACCCCGGCCCCAGCACCCGCCCGCTCAGCACCATCAGGAAGAACATCGGCTCGATGCCCGCCGTACCGGCCCCGATCGGGCGCAGAGCGGCCCCGGTCGCGGCCAGCACCCCGAGCATGGCCACGGCCTTGGGGCCGAGACCCGACTCGGAGATCGTCGCCGCGACGACCCCGACCAGCAGGACGAGCAGCCCCGCGAACAGCCAGGGCGCGTCCTTCGAGTGGGCGCCCGCCTGCGAGGTCGGCCCGCTGAAGAAGGGCCAGGTCAGCGCGGCGAGCCCGATGGCACCGACCAGGACGAGGGCGGCGACGGAACGCGGGCCGAGCCGGATGGGGCGGGCCTGGGGCTGAGTCTGTGGCGGGGATTGCGGCTGGGGCTGTGCCTGAGGCCGGCTGTTCATGACTGCGTGCCCCCTGCCGGTGGCCCGGACGCGCCGAGCGCCTCGCGCACCTGGGAGACCGTGAGCCATTTCTGCGGGGCGAGGACCTTGGTGACCTGTGGGGCGAACGACGGGGAGGCGACGACGACCTCCGCCGTCGGGCCGTCGGCGACGGGTTCGCCGTCCGCGAGGATGACGACCCGGTGCGAGAGCTCGGCGGCCAGCTCCACGTCATGGGTGGCCAGGACGATGGCGTGCCCCTCGGCCGCGAGCGCCCGCAGCAGCGTGACCAGTCGGGACTTGGCCGCGTAGTCGAGGCCGCGGGTCGGCTCGTCGAGGAGGATCAGCGGTGGCCGGGCCGTCAGGACGACCGCCAGGGCCAGGGTGAGCCGCTGCCCCTCCGACAGGTCGCGCGGATGCGTGTCGTCCTCGATGCCCGGCAGCAGCTCGGACACCAGGGCCCGGCAGGTGCCCGCCCCGGCCCCCGCGTCCGAGTCCGCCGCCGCGCACTCCCCGGCGACCGTGTCCGCGTACAGCAGATCGCGGGGCTCCTGCGGTACGAGGCCGACGTGACGGATGAGGTCACCGGGTGCCGTGCGATGGGGCTGGAGCCCGCCGACGCGGACCGAACCCGCCGCAGGGGGGACGAGGCCGACGAGGGCGGAGAGCAGGGTCGACTTGCCCGCGCCGTTGCGGCCCATCAGCGCGACGGTCTCGCCGGGGGCGACGGACAGGGTGACGTCGTGGAGCACTTCGGTGCGCCCGCGGCGGACGGCGAGGCCGGTGACCACCGCCGGGTGGGCGGTGACGGACGGCACCTCGGGCGGGCGCCTGCGGAAGAGCCTGGGACGGCGCGAGGTGGCTGCGGCACCCTCCACCGGGAGTGGGAGAGCGGGTACGGGGCCCGGGGCGCCCGGCCCCTCGTACGGGAGTGCCTGGAGGCGGTTGCGCAGGGGTCCCGCTCTCCGGCGGGCGTCCCGGACCGTGAGGGGCAGGGGGGTCCATCCGTCGAGCCGGCCCAGGGCGACCACCGGTGGGTACACCGGCGACACGGCCATGACCTCGGCCGGTGTGCCCAGCAGCAAGCGGGCGCCGGGGGAGGGGAGGAGGGCGACCCGGTCGGCGTACTGCACGACGCGCTCCAGGCGGTGTTCGGCCATGAGGACCGTCGTCCCGAGGTCGTGGACGAGGCGCTGGAGGACCGCGAGGACCTCTTCCGCGGCGGCGGGGTCGAGGGCCGAGGTCGGTTCGTCGAGGACCAGGACCTCGGGGTGCGGGGTGAGGACCGAGCCGATCGCGACCCGCTGCTGCTGTCCGCCGGAGAGCGTGGAGATGGGCCGGTCGCGCAGGTCGGCGAGGCCCAGCAGGTCGAGGGTCTCCTCGACGCGACGGCGCATCACGTCCGGCGCGAGGCCCAACGACTCCATGCCGTAGGCGAGTTCGTCCTCGACCGTGTCCGTGACGAAGTGCGAGAGCGGGTCCTGGCCCACCGTGCCGACCACGTCGGCGAGTTCGCGGGGTTTGTGCGTGCGCGTGTCACGGCCCGCGACCGTCACGCGTCCGCGCAGGGTGCCGCCGGTGAAGTGCGGAACCAGTCCGCTCACGGCCCCGAGCAGCGTCGACTTGCCCACCCCGGAAGGGCCGACCAGCAACACCAACTCGCCCTCGGGAACGGTGAGTTCGATGCCGCGGACGGTGGGCTCCGGCGCCCCGTCGTACGTCACGGAGACATCCTCGAAGCGGATCATGAGGGCTCCTTGCCGGTGGTAGGGCTGTCCGAGGGGGCGGGGACGGGGGCGACGAAGGCGGGGAGGAGGCCGAGGAGGATCGCCGCGGCGGGCCACAGCGGAAGGGCCGGCGCGGTGAGGGGGACGACACCGGGGTGCAGGGCCGCGTAGGCCCACGCGCCGGTCGAGGCGTACAGGACGAGGAGCGCGGCTACGGCGGCGCCGGACGCGGCGACCAGCCACGCGCGCACGCCCCAGGGGTCCGGCCGGTACCGGGTGCGCAGCGAGCGGCGACCGCCCAGCCACAGGCCGCCCAGGGCGGCGGCGAGTCCGGCGAGCAGCACGGGCAGACCGTAGGTGCCGCCCTCCGCGGTGAGCAGACCGTACGTGCCCGCGCAGACCCCGACCAGACCGCCGAGGGTGAGGGCGGCGGTGGTACGGCGTACGCCCGGGGGCACCTCGGCGGAACGGCCGTACCCGCGCGCGTCCATCGCCGCCGCGAGGGCCACCGAACGCTCCAACGCGCCCTCCAGGACCGGCAGTCCGACCTGGAGCAGCCCGCGCAGACCGTGGTCGGGACGGCCGCGCAGCCGCCGGGCCGCGCGCAGCCGCTGGACGTCGGCGATCAGGTTCGGGGCGAAGGTGAGGGCGACCACGACGGCGACTCCCGCCTCGTACAGGGCGCCCGGGAGCGATTTGAGGAGGCGGGCCGGGTTCGCGAGGGCGTTCGCGGCGCCCACGCAGATGAGGAGCGTGGCGAGTTTCAGACCGTCGTACAGGGGGAAGACCAGGCCTTCTGCGGTGACCCGGCCACCCACGCGGATGCCCTGCGCCCAGTCGGGGAGGGGGAGTTCGGGAAGCGTGACGAGGGTGTGCGTGCCCGGAATGGGCGAGCCGAGGAGGACGGCGAAGGCCAGCCGGATGCCGAGCACGGCCAGCGCGAGCTTCACGAACGCGCCGTAGGACCGGGCCCAGGGAGCCTCCGTCCGGCGCGCCGCCACCACGTAACCGGCGACGCCGACGAGGAGGGCGAGGAGCAGCGGGTTGGTGGTGCGGGACGCGGCGGTCCCGAGACCCAGGGCCCAGATCCACCAGGCGCCGGGGTGGAGGGCGTTGGTACGGGTCGCGCGGGGGGCGCGGAGGCGGGACCAGGGGGTGGCGGGGCGCGCCGCCGGGGCATCGGCCCCGCGAGCGCGGGCTGCGGCGGGGCGGTCGTGGGTTCTGGGCCGCCCGGTGTTCCTGGGGTGCTTGTCGGTGCTGGGCATCGGTCGTGTCCCGTCAGCCGCGGCGACGGCGGGACTGCCAGAGCGCGCCCGCGGCCAGGACGGCCACGGCGGCGATTCCGGTCAGCAGGCCCACCGAGGGTCCGCCGTCTCCGTCTCCGTCTCCGCCCCCGTCCCCGTCTGCGGGTTCGCTCGCCGCGCGGGGCGGTGGGGAGGTCCTGGCGTGGCCGCCGGTCGCCGCGTCGTCCGACACGGCCTCGCCGCAGCCCGTACGGGGGTAGCCCGCGATGGCGCACAGCAGGGCGTTCGTGTCGTAGCGCAGGGGCTTGGCGACGGCGGCGAGGGCCTCCGCGGTCGTCGCGTCCTCGTCGACGCGCGCGCAGGCCGTACGCGGGCTCGGATCCGGCGGCACCGAACCGGCCGGCGCGTCCTCGGCCGTACCGAAGTCGAGGACCAGCGCGACCCGCTTGGCGCCCTCCCGCGCGGGCGTCTTCGCGCAGATCGCCGCGAAACCGCTCTCGCCGCGAGGCTGCGCCGAGTGCTTCGAGTCCTCGCTCACCGAGAACCGGAAGCCCTGGACGTCTCCGTCGGACGGCCGCGCGGTCGACGGGCCCTGGGTCGCGTACACCCACGTACCGCCGCTGGAATCGCGGTCCCAGAAGGACCAGTAGCGGTAGCCGACCGCCTGGGCCCGACCCGCCGTGCCGAGTACGGCGAGCAGGAGGCCCAGGACCAGCAGGGCGCGCAGGGCCGGGCGGTCGAGCGTCACGGCTGCCGCTGCTTCTTGGTCCGGGTGCTGAGGAGGAAGCCGACGCCGATGCCGCCGACCAGGCCGACCCCGACGATCCACCACACGCTGACCCCGCCGTCGTCCTCGCTCTCGTCCTGGGCGGCCTGCTCGCCGTCCTTGTCGTCCTTGTCGTCCTTGGCGGCGGCTTGTGCCGCCGGGTCGGTCGCGCCGAGCTGCTTCACCAGGTCGGCGCCGCCGAAGTCGCGCGGGTCCGTACCCGTGGCGTGTGCCGCGAAGATCAGCTGCGCGTACGCGGCCGGGCCGCTCTCCGCCGCCCAGGGGCCCGAGTTCTTCTCCAGCCAGGCCAGCGGCTTGCCGGCGTCGGCCGTCCGGCCCGCCGCCGCGAGCGCGACGACCGTGTCGGCGGTGTTGCCGTGGTCGGGCTGGTCCTCGGCGCCCGCGAGGGCGGACTCCAGGTACCCGGTCTCGGCGACCGCGCCGGCGAGGTACGCGGCGCCGTCGGCCGCCGCCTGCTCCGGAGTGGGGGAGTCGCCGCCCGCGCACTCGGCGGCCTTGCCGGTGCCGGAGGGTGCGGCGGACTGTCCGTCGTCCTCGGGGTCCGTCACCAGACCCTCGCCGAGCGAGCCGAGCACGCCCGCGGCCGTGGCGTCGGCGTTCGCCGCGAGCTTGCCCTTCTTGTCGGGCTGGAAGGCGAAGGCACCGCCTTCCTTGCTGCCCTTGCCGCAGGGGAGGGCGAGGCCGAGCAGGGCGTCGTACGGTGTCCGGTCGTCCTTGGACCGTAGGTCCTCGGTGTCGGTGTCCGCGGCCTCCAGGGCCCCGATCACGACGGACGTCGAGTTGGTGTCGCTGGCGCCGCCGGGCAGGTAGCCCCAGCCGCCGTCCTCGTTCTGCACGGACTTCAGCCACTTCACGGCCGCACCGGTCACGGCGTCGTCGGCGTCGAGCGCGGTCAGGGCCTGGAGCGCGGCGCCGGTGCTGTTCGTGTCGATCTGCGTCTTGGCGTCGCACTTCGTGGCCGGGTCCGCGCGGTAGGCCGCGAAGCCGCCGTCGGCGCACTGCTGTCCGGTGAGCCAGTCGACGGCCTTCGCCGCGGGCCGCACGTCCACGGTGTGCTGGGCGAGCAGCGCCAGCGACTGCCGCCAGACACCGTCGTACGTGGGGTCGGTGCTGCCGTACAGACCCGAGGGGAGCGCGGGGGACGGGGACGCGGAGGGTGACGCGTCGGCGAGGGCGGCCGGCGCGAACGCCGTGCCGATCACGGCGGTGGCGGCCAGTACCGCGGCGCTGCGGCGGACAAACATGATCGGCGGGTGCCTCTCTGTACTCAGCGGTTCGCCGACGGGGGTGCCCCTTCGGCTCTCCCGGTGCGGGAGGAGCCGGGCAGCCCGGAGCCCCGGGCGGCTCGGCCCCGTATGCCTCGACGGTGCCGGTCACCGGCGGTCTGGTGACGCGAGCCGATCACGTTCCGCACGGGGCAATCCGGCTTGCCGCCCGCTGGGAACGGGGCGGCACACGGCTGCGGGTCAGCGCCGGATTTGCACCGGCTTCCCCCCGTACGAGTGTGATGACGACCTGCTCACTGTACCGGCCCGTAGGAATGCGGGTGCCTGGCCCTCCGGGGTGGCTCGGGGGTGGCCCGGGGTGGCTCGGCTGCGGGTCGGTGGGGGCCGTTCGCGCAGTTCCCCGCGCCCCTGAAAGGCGGGGCTGCGCCCCGGCCCGAGCTTCGGGTGCGGGTTCGGTGGGGGCTGGTCGCGCCGTTCCCCGCGCCCCTGGGGGGTTGGGGTGGGGGTTGGATCGGGGCGTAGCTCCGGTTTTTGGGGGCGCGGGGAACTGCGCGGCCAGCCCCAACCGGCCCGCACCCGGGACAGGCCCTAGCGCCCCACCTGCGCCGGCAAGGCGGACGCGTGGGTGGGTTGGCAGAGGATGAGGGCCAGGTCGTCCGTGGGGGGTTTTGCCGTGTGGGTGAGGAGGCTGGTGTACAGGGTGTTCAGGGCCTCGTCGGGGAGGGGGTCCCGTAGGGCGTGGGTCGCTTCCGTGAGGAAGGGGAAGAGCGTGCCGTCGGGCGCGCGTGCCTCCGTCAGGCCGTCGGTGTAGAGGAGGAGACGGTCACCCGGCTGGAGTCGTACGCGGTACTGGAGGGGGTCGGGGCGCAGCCCCAACGGCAGTGTGGTGACGGCCGGTTCGAGCAGTTCCACCCGCTGGCCGGAGCGCAGCGGCGCGGGATGGCCGCAGTTGACCAGCCGGACCTCGCCCGGTGCGAACTCCGCGAGGAGCGCGGTGACGAAGTCCTCCGGGCCCAGGTCCGGCGCGAGACGCTGGTCCAGGCCGGCGGCGAGGGACGGCAGGTCGGGGACGGTGTGGGCGAGTTCGCGGAAGGCGGCCACCGTCTCGGCGGTCAGCCGGATGGCCTCCAGGCCGTGTCCGCGCACGTCACCGACGAGGACCCGCAGGCCGAAGGACGTCACGGCGACGTCGTACAGGTCTCCGCCGAGCCCCGACTCGCGCACGGCGCAGTGGTAGCGCGTGGAGACGTGGGTGCCGGCGAGGTTCCGGGAGAGCGGCCGCACGATGGCCTCCTGGGTGATCCGCGCGACCTCGCGCACCTCGGCGAGCTGCGCGAGGAGCCGGTCCCGCTGCCGCACGGCGTGCACGGTGAACCCGCAGCCGAGCAGCAGCTGCGTGAGGGTGACGGCGGGCGGGACGTGGTTCAGCAGGAGCGCCGGGGCGGCGATGAGCACGCAGATCGCCGAAGGCGCGAGGAGCCGCCCTTCGGAGAGCCTGCGGAGGTCGCCGGACGTGCCGCACCGGAGAGGCCGGCCGGGGCCGCGTAGGCGTCGCCACCGGCCGCGTCGGGTCTCCTTGCTGTCGCGGGTCATCCGCTCGTTCCGCCCTCTCCCCGCCCCTCTGGGCGGCCTTCGCGACGGCCTTCGCGCGACGGTCTCCGAATATCCCCTTCCGCTCCCGCACCGACAGGGTGTTGATCGGATCTCGACGCAATGTGTCCGCAAGTGACGGCGTGGGACCGAGTTCTTCCGCGGCGCGGGGGAGCGGTTCGAAGTGGCCCGCCGGCCGCGTCACACTGGCCGGGTTGCACGATCCCGCGGGGCTCGCTCGTATGCCGTGCAGGGAACCGTGCGGGGAGGGGCGTTGCCGTGCCGGAGAACACGACGACCGAGGGGCAGTCGGGGAATCTGCCGCCGGAGACCCGGAGCTTCGTCGGCCGACGACGCGAACTGGCCCGGCTCGACACGCTGCTGGACCCGGCGCGCGCGGGGCAGGGACGTCTGGTGACGCTCGTCGGTACCGGCGGCGTCGGCAAGACCCGGCTGGCCCTGAACGCCGCCCGCCGCGCCTCGCACCGGTACCCGGACGGCGTCTGGTTCGTGGAACTCTCGCCGCTGCGCGCCCAGGGCCTGGTGGGCTTCGCCGTCGTGGAGGCGCTGCGGCTCGCCGACCAGTCGACGTCCCCGGTGACCGAGGTGCTCGCCGACTGGCTGGCGGACAAGGAGGCGCTGATCGTCCTCGACTCCTGCGAACACGTGCTCCCCGACTGCGCCGACCTGGTCCGCGCCCTGCTGCCCGCCGCGCCCGGTGTGCGGTTCCTGGCCACCAGCCGGGAGCACCTCGGCCATCCGTCCGAACTCCGCGTGGAGACCGACCCGCTGTCGGTGGGGGACGGAGAGGATCCCGGTGGCCGGGGAGGAGGACAACCCGGTGACGCGCTCGACCTGTTCGCCCAGCGGGCCGCCGAGGCGCGCGCCGGCTTCGTGCTCGACGAGGACTCGGCGGGCCCGGCCGCCGCCGTCTGCCGCCGGCTGGACGGCATCCCGCTGGCCATCGAACTGGCCGCCGCCCGCCTCGGCGAACTCTCCCTCGGCGAACTCGACGAACGGCTCGGCGAGCGGCTGCCGTCCCCGCTCGACCTCCTCGCGGCGGGACTCGACGAGGGGCCGCTGCGGCACCGCACCCTGCGCACGGCCATCGGCTGGAGCCATGAACTGTGCGCGCCTGTCGAGAGGTTGCTGTGGGCGAGGCTCTCCGTGTTCACCGGCGGCTTCGACCTGGCCGCCGCCGAGGACGTCTGCTCCGGCGGCCCCCTGCCCGCCGGACGGATCGCGGCCCTGCTGGAACGGCTCGTCGAGCAGTCGATCGTGCTGCGCCACCGCACGGACGAACGACGCTTCCAACTCCTCGACAGCGTCCGGGACTTCGGCGGCGACTGGCTGCGCGCCCTCGGCGAGGAGCGGACCCTGCGACTGCGTCACCTCGACCACTACCGCAGCCTCGCACACGGCGGCTGCACGGAGTGGAACACCGGCCGCCAACCGGCCTGGTGCGAGCGCGTGATCGCCGAACACGACAATCTCCGTACCGCCATGGACTGCGCGCTGTCCGAGCGCGACGGCCCCACCGCCCTGCGCACGGCGGCCGACGTCGGTTTCCTGTGGCGCCACTGCGGCTATCTGCGGGACGCGCAGCACTGTCTCGACCAGGTGCTCACCGCCGATCCGGCGCCCGGCCCCGACCTCGTACGGGCCCTGTGGGCGAGGGCCGCCGTCGCCCTCCTCCAGGGCGACCTGGACAGCGCCGAACGCTGGGCGGCGGTGTGCACGGCGGCGGCCGTGGAACAGGGCGACGCGGTGGCCGTCGTCGGCGCCGCGTACGTCACCGGCGGGCATCTGCTCCTGCGCGGGCGGCTCGGCGAGGCGCTGGTCGTCCTGGCCGCGGCCGAACCGCTCCCGGTCCGCGACGACTGGCTGGGCTCCGCGCAGCTCCAGGTGCGGCTCGCGCTCTCGCTGACCCACCTGCTGCGCGGAGACCTGGCCGGCGCCAGGGCGGTCGCCGACGAGGTCCGCGCGGAGAGCGTGCGGCGCGGCGAGCGCTGGGCGGGCGCCTTCGCCGACTGCTTCCTCGCCCAGATCGACCTGGCCGAGGGCGACCTGACCGCGGCGACGCGCAACGCCCGTACGGCCGTCGCGGCGCACTCCCTGCTGAACAGCACGCTCGGTGTCGCCCACACCCTCGACATCCTGGCCTCGGCGGTGGTGGCGACCGGTGACGGGCGGCGCGCGGCCCGGCTCCTCGCGATCGGCCAGCGCATCTGGGAACGCCTCGGCAACGCCCAGATGCAGTCACCGGACCTGATCTCCGCGCGCCGCTCCTGCGAAGACCTGGTCCACGAGAAGATCGGCACCGAGGCCTACACGCGGGCGTACGCGGAGGGGCTGGCCATGTCGTACGAGCGGGGCATCGCCTACGCGGTGGAGGACTTCCACGACACCTGACGAGCCGTCACACCACGGTGTACGTCACCGGATCGCTGCCGGGTACCGGCTCCGCGCGGCCCAGTTTCACCAGGCGGCGCAGATGGGCCTCCGCCTCCGAGACGGCGATGTTCCTTGAGCCGTACGGGATGTCGGCCCAGGGGCGGTTCCACTCCATCCGCCGGGCGACCTGCCACACGGTGAGCGGGGTGGCGAGAAGGGTGAGGAGGCCGGTGAGGCGCTCCTCGTGGTGGTCCAGCAACTCCCGTACGCGGGACGGGGCGTCGGTGAAGGCGTGCAGATGGGCCGGGAGCACCTCGGCCGGTTCGAGGCCGCCGATCCGCTCCAGGGAGTCGAGGTAGTCGCCGAGCGGATCGGGTTCGCTGTCGTCGTCCGGGTCCTCGTACAGCCCGATGTGCGGGGTGATCCTCGGCAGGAGGTGGTCCCCGGAGAACAGCCGCCCGTTGCCGGGCAGTCGAGCGGGATGCTTCTCCTCCAGATGGAGGCAGACGTGGCCGGGTGTGTGGCCCGGGGTCCAGACCGCGCGCAGCCGTCGGCCGGCGAGGTCCAGGAGTTCGCCGGGGACGATCTCCCGGTCGGGGAGCGCGGGGGAGAGGCCGGGGAGCCGGGAGCGGGCGGTGCGCAGCGGTGCCACATGCTCTTCGGGCGCGCCCGCGGCGGTCAGCTTGTCCGCCATGTACGTGAACCAGCGGCCGGGCCTGGTCTCGCGGGTCCGCCGCACGATGGCGATGTCGGCGGCGTGCATGGCCACCCACGCGCCCGACGCCTCGCGCACCTTCGCCGACAGGCCGTGGTGGTCGGGGTGGTGGTGGGTGATCACCACGCCGTGGATCTCCCCGACGGCCGTCCCGCAGGCCGTCAGGCCCTCGGTGAGCGCGTCCCAGGAGGCCGGATCGTCCCAGCCCGTGTCGATCAGCACCGGTCCGCGGTCGGTGTCCACGACGTACACGAGCGTGTTCCCGAGCGGGTTGTCCGGGATGGGGACCGCGATGGACCGTACGCCCCCGCCGTGATCGGTCACCTGTGGCATGGGCTCCCCTGTCGCCGACTCCCGGCCACTATAACTAGAACCGGTTCCAATGGGAGTGCTGTGCGCTCCGTGGACTCCGCCAAGTGGAACTGGTATCAGTTTCAGTGTCTGATGCACCGTCAGGAGTTGTCCTCGTTGTCCTCGGAGAGGCAGTCGGTCATGACCGAACTCGTGGAACACGCACAGCTGTTCATCGGCGGCGAGCTGACCGCTCCCAGCGGCCGGGACGTCATCGAGGTGGTCTCCCCGCACACCGAGGAGGTCATCGGCCGGGTGCCGCACGCCGCGCGGGAGGACGTCGACCGGGCGGTCGCCGCGGCACGCACCGCCTTCGACGAGGGGCCCTGGCCGCGGATGACCCTCGACGAGCGCATCGAGGTGGTCACCCGGATCAAGGACGCGATCGCCGTACGGCACGAGGAGATCGCCCGGGTCATCTCCTCCGAGAACGGCTCCCCGTACTCCTGGAGCGTCCTCGCGCAGGCACTCGGCGCGATGATGGTGTGGGACGCGGCGATCACGGTCGCCCGCGGCTTCACGTACGAGGAGACGCGCGACGGAGTGCTCGGGAAGATCCTCGTACGCCGTGAGCCGGTCGGGGTCGTCGCGGCCGTCGTCCCGTGGAACGTGCCGCAGTTCGTGGCCGCGGCCAAGCTCGCGCCCGCCCTGCTGACCGGCTGCACGGTCGTGCTCAAGCCGTCGCCCGAGTCGCCGCTGGACGCGTACATACTCGGCGAGATCACCAAGGAGGCCGGGCTGCCGGAGGGCGTCCTGTCGATCCTGCCGGCGGACCGCGAGGTCAGCGAGTACCTCGTCGGACACCCCGGGATCGACAAGGTCTCCTTCACCGGGTCGGTCGGGGCGGGCCGGCGCGTCATGGAGGTCGCCTCGCGCAACCTCACCCGCGTGACGCTGGAACTGGGCGGGAAGTCGGCGGCCGTGGTCCTGCCGGACGCGGACATCGGGACCGCGGTGCCGGGCATCGTCTCGGCGGCCTGGATGAACAACGGCCAGGCGTGTGTCGCCCAGACCCGCATCCTGCTGCCGTGCTCGCGCTACGACGAGTTCGCGGAGGCGTTCGCGGCGGCGGCGAACGCGCTGGTGGTCGGCGACCCGCTGGACCCCGCGACCCAGGTCGGCCCGCTGGTCGCGCGCCGGCAGCAGCAGCGCAACCTCGACTACATCCGCATCGGCCAGGAGGAGGGCGCCAAGATCCTCACCGGTGGTGGGCGGCCCGCCGGACTCGACCGCGGCTGGTACGTCGAGCCGACGCTCTTCGGCGACGTCGACAACTCCATGCGGATCGCGCGCGAGGAGATCTTCGGGCCGGTGATCTGCCTGCTCCCGTACGGCGACGAGGCGGAGGCGGTGAAGATCGCCAACGACTCCGACTACGGGCTGAGCGGGAGTGTGTGGACGGGGGATGTCGCGCGGGGCATCGACGTGGCGCGGCAGGTGCGGACCGGGACGTACTCCGTGAACACCTTCAGCCTCGACATGCTCGGTCCGTTCGGGGGCTACAAGAACTCCGGGCTGGGGCGGGAGTTCGGACCCGAGGGGTACGGGGAGTACCTGGAGCACAAGATGATCCATCTGCCGGCCGGTTGGGAGGCCTGAGGATGGGGGACCGCTGGCGTGTGGAGGTCGACCGGTCGCTGTGCATCGGGTCGGCCCAGTGCACGCATGTCGCTCCCGCGGCCTTCCGTCTCGACTCCGCGATGCAGTCGCATCCCGTGGAGTCCGAGACGGATGCCGGTGAGGAGATTCTGGAGGCGGCGGAGGGGTGTCCGGTGGAGGCGATCGCCATTGCCCTGCTGGGCAGCGGGGAGACGGTGTTTCCTCCGGAGGAGTGAGGGCGCCTGCGGCGGGCGGTGCGTGTGCGGCTGCGGGCCGGTGGGGGTGGGCCCGAAAGACTGCGCAGTTCCCCGCGCCCCTATGAGGTGGGGGGTGAGGTGCGTGGTCGGGTGCGGGCCGGTGGGGGTGGGCCCGAAAGATTGCGCAGTTCCCCGCGCCCCTAAGAGGTGCCGGTGAGTCGTGGTTGCTCGCGCCGGCCCGCGCCCCGTCAGGGGCGCGGGGAACTGCGCGACCGGCCCCCACCGGCCCGCACCCGGCAACGCGCCATGGGTGCAGCCCCGCAGCGTCAGTCCCGTGGGGATGTCAGGTCGATCAGGCGGCAGACCGTTTCTATGTCGATCTTCACCTGGGCGATCGACGCCCGGCCGGAGAGCCAGGTGATCAGGGCCGAGTGCCACGTGTGCTCGATCACGCGGACCGCGGAGAGCTGCGCCGGGGTCGGGTCGTCCAGGCCCATCGCGTCGAGGATGATCACCGTCGTCTGGCGGGAGACCTGGTCGACCTCCGGACTGACGCTGCGGTCCGCGAACGTGAGCGCGCGGACCATCGCGTCCGCGAGATGCGGCTCGCGCTGCAGCGCGCGGAACGCCCGCATCAGCGTCTCCGCAACCCGCTCCGCCGCCGTGTCCCCCGTCGGCGGCTTCTTGCGGAGCGTGCCGTGCATGTGAGCCAGCTGGTCCTGCATGGTCGCGACCAGCAGATGCACCTTCGACGGGAAGTAGCGGTACAGCGTGCCCAGGGCCACCTGGGACGACTCCGCGACCTCCCGCATCTGTACCGCGTCGAAGCCGCCCCGGCTCGCCAGCTGCGCGCTCGCGTGCAGGATCCGCCGCCGGCGCGCCTCCTGGCGCTCGGTGAGCGGGGGAGTGACCGGCTGCGCGGCCCGTACGGGCGGCTGCGCGGCCTTCGCCGCAGTCTTGGCTTCCGCAGGCATGGATCCCGTTCCGTGACGTTCGTACAACAGAGGGCGGTGGGGCGGGCGGGGGCGGGTCGGGTGACAGCAGAGTAGAGGTCCCGCCGTGGCGTGAATCACCCGATCCACCGCTCACAGGAGGGCTACCTGCCGGTAGATTCAGTGCTCCCTGAACGATCAAGTCTGAAACTTGTTCTAGATTACCGTCCCGAAGTAATCTCGCGGGAACGTGCTGGAAGAAGGGGGCCGAGAGTGACCCATGAGGCCATGGAGGCAGGCCTCCACGCGGGCTCGGCCGCCGACGCCGACCGACCGCTGCGCATCGCGCTCCTCACCTATAAAGGGAACCCGTTCTGCGGCGGCCAGGGTGTCTACGTACGTCACCTCTCGCGCGAGCTCGCCCGGCTGGGCCACCACGTCGAGGTGATCGGCTCGCAGCCCTACCCGGTGCTCGACGAGGGCGAGGACCTGGAGGGGCTCTCCCTCACCGAGCTGCCCAGTCTCGACCTGTACCGCTCACCCGACCCCTTTCGTACGCCCGGGCGCGACGAGTTCCGCGACTGGATCGACGCGGTCGAGGTCGGCACGATGTGGACCGGGGGCTTCCCCGAGCCGCTGACGTTCTCGCTGCGCGCCCGCCGCCATCTGCGCGCCCGGCGCGGCGACTTCGACGTCGTGCACGACAACCAGACCCTGGGGTACGGGCTGCTGGGTGACGTGGGCGCACCGCTGGTCACCACCATCCACCACCCCATCACCGTGGACCGGCAGTTGGAGCTGGACGCCGCCGGGAGCCGCCGCAAGCGGGCGTCCGTCCGCCGCTGGTACGCGTTCACGCGGATGCAGAAGCGCGTCGCGCGCCGCCTGGCGTCCGTGCTCACCGTCTCCGGCACGTCCCGCCAGGAGATCGTCGACCATCTCGGCGTACGCGACGAGCGGATCCACGTCGTGCACATCGGGGCCGACGCCGACCTCTTCTCGCCCGATCCGTCCGTGCCGAAGGTGCCGGGCCGGATCGTCACGACCTCCAGCGCCGACGTCCCCCTCAAGGGGCTCGTCTTCCTCGTCGAGGCGCTCGCCAAGGTCCGTACCGAGCACCCCGCCGCCCACCTCGTGGTCGTCGGCAGGCGCGCCGAGGACGGGCCGGTCGCCCAGCTCATCGAGCGGTACGGGCTCGAAGACGCCGTCGAGTTCGTGAAGGGCATCTCGGACGCGGAACTCGTCGACCTCGTACGGTCCGCCGAGGTGGCCTGCGTGCCTTCCCTGTACGAGGGTTTCTCGCTGCCCGCCGCCGAGGCGATGGCCACCGGTACGCCCCTGGTCGCCACCACCGGTGGAGCCATCCCCGAGGTCGCGGGACCCGACGGCGAGACCTGCCTGGCCGTGCCGCCCGGTGACGCGGGGGCGCTGGCCGTCGCGCTGAGCAGGGTGTTGGGCGATCCCGGGCTGCGTGAGCGACTCGGCTCGGCCGGGCGGGCACGCGTACTGGAGAAGTTCACCTGGGCCCGCGCCGCGGAGGGCACGGTGGCCCGCTACCGCGAGGCGATCGCCGAGGCCCGTCGCTCCGCGACGGGGTCGAACAGCCGCTCCACGGCCCGACAGGAGGCGGAGCAGGCCCCCGCCGTCGGCCCGCCGGCGGCAACCGAAGGCAGCCGCTCCGCGGCCCCCCAGGGGGCGGCCCCCGCCGCCACCCCCGTGGACACCCCTCACCGTGAAAGCAGGACCACGTGCTGACCGTCGACTTCTCCCGGTTTCCGCTTGCCCCGGGGGACCGTGTGCTGGATCTCGGGTGCGGGGCCGGACGCCACGCCTTCGAGTGCTACCGGCGCGGCGCCCAGGTCGTCGCGCTGGACCAGAACGGCGAGGAGATCCGCGAGGTCGCCAAGTGGTTCGCCGCGATGAAGGAGGCGGGCGAGGCACCCGAGGGCGCCACCGCCACCGCGATGGAGGGCGACGCGCTGCGGCTGCCCTTCCCCGACGAGTCGTTCGACGTCGTCATCATCTCCGAGGTGATGGAGCACATCCCGGACGACAAGGGCGTGCTCGCCGAGATGGTCCGCGTGCTCAGGCCCGGCGGGCGCATAGCGATCACCGTGCCGCGCTACGGGCCCGAGAAGGTCTGCTGGTCGCTGTCGGACGCGTACCACGAGGTCGAGGGCGGTCACATCCGCATCTACAAGGCGGACGAACTGCTCGGCAAGATCCGCGAGGCGGGCCTGCGGCCGTACGGCACGCACCACGCCCACGCGCTGCACAGCCCCTACTGGTGGCTCAAGTGCGCGTTCGGCGTCGACAACGACAAGGCGCTGCCGGTACGGGCGTACCACAAGCTCCTCGTCTGGGACATCATGAAGAAGCCCCTCGCGACCCGGGTCGCCGAACAGGCGCTCAACCCGCTGATCGGCAAGAGCTTCGTGGCGTACGCGACCAAGCCCCACCTGCCCGCGGCCACCCTCACGGACGCTTCGTGACGACTCCGCGCACCGAACACCTCGTCCTGACAGGGGTGCTCACCGCGGAAGAGGCCGCGCAGACCGTCCGGGGCATCCTGGCCGTACAGCGCGCGGACGGCGCCATCCCGTGGTTCCGCGGCCATCACCTCGACCCGTGGGACCACACCGAGGCCGCCATGGCCCTGGACGCGGCCGGCGAGCACGAGGCCGCCGCCCGCGCGTACGAGTGGCTGGCCCGGCACCAGAACGAGGACGGCTCCTGGTACGCGGCCTACGCCGACGGGGACGCCGCCGACGTCACCGACCGCGGACGCGAGACGAACTTCTGCGCGTACATCGCCGTCGGCGTCTGGCACCACTACCTGGCGACCGGCGACGACACCTTCCTCGACCGGATGTGGCCCGTGGTGTTCGCCGCGGTCGAGTTCGTGCTGGCGCTCCAGCGGCCCGGCGGGCAGATCGGCTGGAAGCGCGAGGACGACGGCCGGGCCGTCGAGGACGCGCTGCTGACCGGGAGCTCGTCCGTCCACCACGCGCTGCGCTGCGCGCTCGCCATCGCCGAGGAACGCGAAGAACCGCAGCCCGACTGGGAGTTGGCGGTGGGCGCGCTGCGCCACGCGATCCGCCGGCACCCCGAGCGGTTCCTCGACAAGGACCGCTACTCGATGGACTGGTACTACCCGGTGCTGGGCGGCGCGCTCACCGGCGCCGAGGCGAAGGAGCGCATCGAGCGGGACTGGGACCGGTTCGTGGTCCCGGATCTCGGCGTGCGCTGCGTGGTGCCCAACCCGTGGGTGACGGGCGGCGAATCGGCCGAACTCGCCCTGGCCCTGTGGGTCGTGGGCGAGTCCGACCGCGCGCTGGAAATACTGCAGTCGATCCAGCACCTGCGCGACCAGGCGACGGGCCTGTACTGGACCGGCTACGTCTTCGACTCACGGGCGATCTGGCCGGAGGAGCTCACCTCGTGGACGGCGGGCTCCCTGCTCCTCGCCGTGGCCGCACTGGGCGGTGACGAGGCGACCTGCGCGGTCTTCGGCGGCGACCGCCTGCCGTTCGGACTGGACCCCGACTGCTGCCGGTAGGGGGTCTGCCGCGTACGCGGCCAGGAGGGGATCAGCTGCGTACGCGATTGGCGATCGCGTGACCGATGAAGAGGTAGACGACGGCTGCGAGGCCGTAGCCCGCGACGACCCGTGCCCACTGCTCGTCGAACGTGAACAGGTCGTGCGACCAGCCGGCGAGCCAGCGTGCGGAGTCATGGATGAACTGGACGAACGAATTGCCCTGGTTGGCGTCCAGTAGGTACATGAGGATCCAGAGGCCCAGGATGAAGGCCATGATGTCGGCAACGATGGCTATGACGCGGCCGGCCGAGTGGGAACCGTTGCGATATCGAGGGGACATGTCATGCGGGTAGCCCTTGAATCCCGTATGAAACCTCGGGCTCTCCTCATGATGGTTCGTCAGCCCTTACTCTGGATCTCAACTGCCGTTCGCCGTGAGGTGGTTCGGCGGTAAGCACGGTCACCGACGATCCTGCCCCACAGTAGGGGGAGACGCCGGTGCCCGCGAACAGAGCCGAGAGACCCGCAGGACCCGCCGCACGATCCGCAGGTTCCGCGAGATCCGAGAGACCCGCCCGGTCCGATCCACCCGCCCCATCCGCACCCTCCGATCCGTCCGTTGGACCGGTGCGACCGGTGGGCCCCGCGGAGGAACCCCGGCTCGCGGTCGGCGGACCCGTCCGCAGCCGGCTGCGCCGCACGCTGGCCCTCGTACTGCCCGTCCCCGTCATCGGCCTCGTCCTGCTCCTGGCCTCCGGCCATCTGACGCTGCCGCTCGACCGGATCGTCACCATCGAGGCGAAGATGGCCTCCAAACGGGACTTCTTCGAGAACCCCGAGGTCCGGCGCATCCTCATGAAGCACGGCTTCCGGGTGCACATCACCCGCATGGGCTCCCGGGACATCGCCACGCAGGACGTCGCCGGGTACGACGTCGTCTTCCCCTCCGGACAGCCCGCCGCGGACCTGATCACCCGCGAACGCGCCGAGGCCGGCCACCCCGCCCTCACCTACCGGCCCTTCGTCAGCCCCATCGTCCTCGCCACGTACCGGGAGTACGCCCGGACGCTGGACGACGCGGACATCGCCAGGCCCCAGCCCGCCGGCACCTCCGGCGGCTCCGCCGAGCCGCTGTACTACACGCTCGACATGGGCAAGTTCCTGCAGCAGACGAAGCAGGGCAGGCGATGGGACGACCTGGGCATCGAGAAGCACGGCGTCCACAACGGCAACAAGATCCTCGCCCAGACCTCGGACGTCTGCGACTCCAACTCCGGCGGCACCTACCTCGGCCTCGTCTCCTTCGTATGGCACGGAAACGACGCCCCCGGCAACGGCAAGGACGCCGACAGATACGCCAAGGACATCAAGGAACTGCTCATCGAACAGGGCCTGCCGGGCTCCGAGCGCGCCGAGACCTACCTGTCCGTGGACGGCAAGAGCATCGCCCCCATCTCGGTGATCTACGAGCACCAGTTCCTGGCCCACCAGATCCGGTACGAGGCCGAGCACGGCAGACCGGACAGCGGGCGCGTCCTGCTCTACCCCTCGACCCGGTTCGTCACCGAACCCCAGCTCGTCGCCCTCACCGGGGACGGCGAACGGCTCGGCGAACTGGTCACCGAGGACCCCGAACTCCAGCACAAGGCGATGGAGTTGGGCTTCCGGGTACGGGACGCCACCAGCGACTCGACCAGCGACCAGCTGGCGGCCTTCCTGGCGGACCGCGGTATCCAGGTGCCGGTCACCTCGGCCGACGACACCAAGGCGGTCCTCCCGCGCCTGCCCCTGCTGGAGCGCATGATCCAGACGGTCGGCGAGTGCCCGCCCGCACAGTCGGCCCGGCGGGACGCCACATGAGGCGCCGCCGGCCGGGCATCCTGACGCTGTGCCTCGCACTCGCCATGACCGCCGCCTGCTCCGCCGACGCCGAGGACCCGACCACCCTGCGGGTCCTCGCCGGACCCGATCTCGCCGTACTGGAGCCGCTGCTCGACGAGTTGAGGTCCGAGACCGGGGTCGAGCTGCAGATGGACTACCGGGCCGACGCCGACACCGGCGAGGCGCTGGCCGCCACCGGAGCCTCCACCACGAAGGACGGTGGCGGTCACGAGGTCGCCTGGCTCTCCACCGACCGCTCCTTCCAACTGCGCCACAAGGCCACCGCCCGGGGGCTGCTGCGCACCCCGACCATGCTCTCGCCGGTCGTCGTCGGCCTGCGCCCGGCCGCGGCACGCGCACTCCACGCCAAGTCACCTGACAGCGAACTCAGTTGGGCCGACCTCGCCGACGCCGCCGCCACCGGGACCGTACGCTTCGGCATGGCCGACCCGCGGCGGACGGGAACCGGCCTCGCCGCACTCGTCGGCGTCGCCACCGCGGCGGCCGGCACCGGCGGCGCCCTGCGCGAGGCCGACGTCTCCTGCGACCGGCTGCGCGGCTTCCGCTCCGGACAGCGGATCACCGCCGCCTCCACCCGCGACCTGCTCGACGACTTCGTCGACCACCCCGGCACGGCGAACGCGCTCATCACCTACGAGTCCGACCTCCTCGCCCTCAACTCCGGCCGCCGGCTGAAGGAGAAGCTGGAGATCGTGCGCCCCAAGGACGGCACGGTCCTCGCCGACTTCCCGCTGCTCCTCCTCGACCCGGGCCGACGGGCCGCCTACGACAAGGTCGTGGAGTGGCTGCGGCAGGACTCCGTACAGCGGAAGATCATGCGGACGGCACTGCGGCGACCGGTGAACCCGTCGGTCGCCAGGGAGGGAGAACTGCGGGCGCAGGTCGGCAACGCGCTCTACTTCCCCGACCGGCCGGACGTCCTGGAACGCCTCCTCGACGACTACGGCGATCCCGCCCACCGCATCGCCGACCAGGTCGTCTTCCTGCTCGACTTCTCCGGCTCGATGCGCGGGAGACGCATGACGGAACTGCGCGAGGCGTTCGCCGACCTCAGCGGCGCGGACGCCTCGGCGACCGGCGCCTTCGCCCGCTTCTACCAGGGCGAGCGGCTCACCGTCGTACGGTTCGGCGGGCAGGTCCTGGAGGAGCGGACCGTCACCGTCCGGGGGCGGCAGGACCTCCGCACCCTCGCCGACGTCGTCACGCGCGGCGGTTACGGCGACGCGACCGCCGTCTGGACCGCGCTCGACCACGGCTACCGGACGGCCTCCGCCGCGCTGGCCGACGAACCCGCACGGTCCGTGTCCATCGTGCTGATGACGGACGGCGAGAACAACGCGGGCATCGCGTACGAGGAGTTCGTACGCCGTTACGAGGCGCGGTCCGCCGAGACCCGTACCGCGGTCCACACCTACCCCGTGCACTTCGGGGAGGCGGACGCCGTGGCCCTCCGGCGCGCCGCCGACAGGACGGGCGGACGCATGGTGGACGCGGACGCGCGGGGATCGTCCCTTTCCGAGGCGTTCAAGGAGATCCGTGGCTGTCGTTGACGCGCAGTGGTGGGGTGTGTGGTGGCCGTGGATGACGGTGTGGCTCGTCACCGCGGCCGGCCTGGTGACGCTCGGGGCGGTGCTGGTGCGGCACGTGCGGGAACGCGGACGCGGACGCGGACGCCTAGGCCGGCGGGGCGTGGGACAGCGGTCCGCGTACAGCGTCTGCTTCTACCTGGACGAGAAGGCTGTGATGGACCTCTACCGGATCGGCAACTACAGCGCGGCGCTGGAACAGGCCGTCGAGCACCGCACCAACGTCAACACCAGCGTGGGGCTGTGGGGCCGGCTGCTGCCGTGGACGGTCAAGGCGAACCGGGATGTCACACAGGAGAAGTTCAGCAGCTACGTGGCCAAGAGTGAGCCGATCTCCGTGATCGGGATGCTGCTGGACGCGTTCGAACAGGCCGATGTCATCGTCCACGCGGACCTGCGCACCGGGGACGTCACTCCGAACCGCGCCCTCGCCGAGGCGCTCGGGGCCGGGGCCGGAGCCGGGGCCGACGGGGGTGGTGTCGCGCTCAGCGACGTCGAGGAGTTCGTCTCGCTCCGGGGGCGCTTCCTGGTGGAGCCGCAGTCGGAATCCGGGACGGCGCAGGGGATCGTACTGCGGGCGCCGTACGGGGATCCGGGTCAGCCCGCGCATGTCAGGGTCACCTGTGCGGCGGGGGGACTCCGCAACGAACGGCTCAACGACGGCACGTTCCAGGCGCGGTGCCTCGGCAAGATGACGGGTTGGCGAGAGGACACCCGAGAGGTCACGCTGGAAGCGATAGCAATATTCCGCTGACGCGATCGCAGTGACCTGCGGGTCCACTGCGGCTGGCCGCGCAGTTCCCCGCGCCCCTTGGGGGGCGGGCGTGCACTGTCGTGTGCGGCTGCGTGGTGGCTGGTCGCGCCGTTCCCCGCGCCCCTGAGGGGGTGGGGGTGTGCTGTCGTCTGCGGGTGCGTCGTGGCTGGCCGCGCCGTTCCCCGCGCCCCTAAAGGGGCCCGCCAGAGGCGCCGATTTTTAGGGGCGCGGGGAACTGCGCGAGCAACCACGACGTACCCGCAGGTGACAGCGCACCGGGCCCGCGGCTTTTAGGGGCGCGGGGAACTGCGCGGGTGAGCATGGCGCGCCCGCAGACGACAGCGTGCCGGGCCTGTGACGAAGCGACCCAGCCCGCGGAGCGGCTAGTTCAGGTCCGCCAGGACTCGTAGTGTGTGGGGGTCCGGGGACAGGAGCAGGAGGTCCGTTATCGGACCCTTGCGCCACAGGTCCAGGCGTTCAGCGATCCGCGCGCGAGGGCCGATCAAAGAGATCTCGTCCGCGAACGCGTCCGGCACGGCCCGCACCGCCTCCTCCCGCCGCCCCGCCAGAAACAACTCCTGCACCCGCCGAGCCTCCTCCTCGAACCCCATCCGCCCCATCAGATCCGCATGGAAGTTCCGGGCGGCATGCCCCATCCCCCCGATGTAGAAGCCGAGCATCGCTTTCACCGGCAGCAACCCCTCGGCGACGTCGTCGCACACCTTCGCGCGGGCCATCGGAGCGACGAGGAACCCCTCGGGCGCCGCGCCCAGCGAAGCTTCGTACACCGCTGTCCGCATCGGCGACCAGTACAGCGGCAGCCAGCCGTCCGCGATCCGCGCCGTCTGGGCGATGTTCTTCGGCCCCTCGGCGCCAAGGAGGACGGGCAGGTCGGATCGGAGCGGGTGCGTGATGGGCTTGAGGGCCTTGCCGAGGCCCGTGCCGTCGCCGCCCCGGTACGGGTGCGAGTGGAAGCGGCCGTCCAGTTCGACGGGCCCCTCGCGCCGCAGGACCTGGCGTACGACGTCGACGTACTCCCGGGTCGCCGTCAGCGGTGACTTCGGGAACGGCCGCCCGTACCAGCCCTCGACGACCTGTGGTCCGGACAGCCCGAGGCCGAGCATCACGCGCCCGCCCGACAGGTGGTCGAGCGTGAGCGCGTGCATCGCCGTCGTGGTGGGGGAGCGGGCCGCCATCTGGGCAACCGCCGTACCCAGTTTGATTCTTGAGGTCTGCGCGGCGATCCAGGTGAGCGGGGTGAAGGCGTCCGAGCCCCAGGACTCGGCGGTCCACACCGAGTCGTAGCCGAGCCGTTCCGCCTCCAGGGCGAGGGGCACATGGTCGGCCGAGGGGCCGTGGCCCCAGTATCCGAGGGCGAGTCCGAGCCGCATACACCACTCCTGACGGTTCGTCAGATGTCATCCGGGCCGGGCCGACTGTACGGGAACGGCCCCCCGCCCGGAAGGGCTCCGAGGAGCACCCTGGGCGGAGGGCCGTGACGGACCGGCGGTGACGGGGTCAGCCGCGCTGGATCCCGGACGTGTCCTGAAGCACACCGCGGCGGCCGTCCTGCGTCTGGGCCACCAGGCTCGGACCGCGCTGCTCGACGGCCAAGTACCACGTACCCGGCGCCAGTTCGGCGATCGGCGTGGGCGAACCGTCCTCCGCGAACAGCGGACGGGCCACCGGCACCGCGAACCAGAACGGGGCGAAGTCCCCGGCGGGCTGCTGCGCCTGCGGGGCCTGCGCCTGGTGGGGCTGCTGCGGCTGGGGCTGACCGGGCTGGGTGCCGAACGGCTGGCCCTGCTGCGGCTGGCCGGGCTGGCCGCCGAAGGACGGGCCGGGCTGCTGGGCGCCCGGGTAGCCGTAACCACCCTGCGGCTGACCGCCGTAGGGCTGCGGAGCGGCCGGCTTCGGGGGCGGCAGGAGCGCGCCCTTGAGGGCCGGGACCAGCGGGGTGGCGATCGCGGCACCGGCGAGCACCAGCGTGGCGATGAAGCTGAGGATGAGGCCCGTGCCGCTGCCGATGGCGTCACTGCCACCGTTGTTGTCGAAGCCGCCGGCCGGGTCGAAGATGTTCCCGAGGGCGCTCCAGGCGGCGAACACCGTGAAGGCGACACCGAACGGGCCGAGTTCGAGACCGGCGACCTTCGGCGCCTGCGGCAGACCGCGGGCGACGACGATCAGCGCGGCGCCGATGATGCCGGCCAGGGTGACGCTCAGGAGAACCGGGCCGCTGCCCCAGGCGTTCGGGATGTCGGCGCTGTCGGGGGCCCCGTCGATCGAGTAGATGTCGAGGAACGACGCGATCAACAGCAGAACCGCTGCTCCGATCACCACGCCGTCGCCCCTAGTGAGGGAGCGGATATTCACTTCAGGTCCTTCGTCAGTCGTCTCGTCATCGGTAGAGGCGTCGCTCCCACCACGTCGCCGTCAGGTCGTGGTGTGCAGCGCAGGGGTGGCCCCTTATCGTAGGGAGGACACTATCGCCCGCCCTACACGGGTGTCCGCCCGGATGTCCCCTCTGATCGCTACCCGCGCAGGAAACTCACGATTCCCTCAGAGATTCCCTCCGCCGCCCTCTGCCGCCACGCGCCGCTGGTCAGCTGCGCGGAGTCCTTGGTGTCGCGCATGTTGCCGCACTCGATGAACACCTTCGGAACCGTTGACAGATTGAGACCGCCGAGGTCTTTGCGCACATCGAGGCCGGTGCCGTCGCCGATGTAGTTGGAGGGCGGTCCGCCGGTGGTGCGCAGGAAACCGCCGGCGATGCGTTCGCCCAGCGCGCGGGACGAGGCCACGATGGGGCGGGTGTCGGCTGCGCCGGAGTGCACCGAGCCCGGCAGGATCACATGGAAGCCGCGGTTGCCGGCCGCCGAGCCGTCCGCGTGGATCGACACGACGGCGTCCGCCCCGGCCTTGTTGCCGATCTCGGCCCGCTCGTCGACGCACGGGCCCCAGGCGCGGTCGCCGTCCTGGGTGAACTTCACCGTGGCGCCCTCCTTCTTGAGGATCGTGCGCAGCCGGTGCGAGACGTCGAGGGTGAACTCGGCCTCGGTGTAACCGGCGTTGGTCGACGTACCCGTCGTGTCGCACTCCTTCCAGTTCGTCCCGATGTTCACCTTGCGGTTGATGTCGGACGGGTGCCGGAAGTTGCCGGGGTTGTGACCGGGGTCGATGACGACGACCTTGCCCTTGAGGGGGCCGGAGCCGGCGGGGTCGGAGGCCGAGGAGTCGGACTCCTCACCGCCGCCCGACTGGCCGGTGCCGCCGCCGGTCTGGTCCTTGCCGTCCTCGGAGGGGCCCGGCAGCTCGGACGAAGGCGCGGATGCGGACGCGGACGCGCCGGCCGAGGCCGACGTCCGCGCCGCCGCCGATCCGTCCCCGTCGTCGGAGCCGCCGGTCGCCTGCCACACCAGCCAGCCCACCAGGGCTCCCGGTACGAGCGCGGCGACCGCGACGGTCAGGGGTCCGCGCAGGGGGTGGCGCGGGGGGCGTGGGGGGCGTGGGGGTTCGAAGTCCGGGCCTACGTATGACACGGCCAACACCTTACGGGTCCGCCGGGCGGTCGGAGTGGAGGGAGGGGGCCGGGGTGGCGCTTCCTCAGATCCCCTTGCCCGTGCGGCGCAGCACCCGCAGGGAGTCCGTCACCGAGACCTCCGTGAACGCGCCCGACTCCAGCGCCCGCAGATACACGCGGTACGGCGCCTGGCCCGTGAACTCGTCCACCGGGTCGGGGAACACGTCGTGGATGAGCAGCAGCCCGCCCTCGGCGACGTGGGGCGCCCAGCCCTCGTAGTCGCCGCTCGCGTGCTCGTCGGTGTGGCCGCCGTCGATGAAGACGAGACCGAGGGGGGAGTTCCAGAAGGCGGCGATCTGCGGGGAGCGGCCGACGACCGCGACCACGTGGTCCTCCAGGCCGGCCCGGTGGAGCGTACGGCGGAAGGTCGGCAGGGTGTCCATGAGGGACAGCTCCGGGTCGACCGTGGAGGGGTCGTGGTACTCCCAGCCGGGCTGCTGTTCCTCGCTGCCGCGGTGGTGGTCCACGGTGATCGCCGTGACACCGGCCTCGCGGGCGGCGTCGGCGAGCAGGATCGTGGACCGGCCGCAGTACGTCCCGACCTCCAGCAGAGGCAGCCCGAGGCGTCCCGCCTCGACGCCGGCCCCGTACAGGGCGAGCCCTTCCTTCATGGGCATGAACCCCTTGGCCCCCTCGAACGCGGCGAGCACTGAGGGGGTGGGGGCCGGGGGCATGGGGTTCCTCCAGGTCTTGTACGTACGGGGGTGTGCGTGCGTGGCCATGCTGCCCCACGCGGCCGCCACCGCCCCGAGAGGGGCGCCCTAAAGGGGCGCGGGGAACGGCGCGGCCAGCCACGACGTACCCGCACCCGAAGGCCTACCCGCCGGGGCCCGCCCCCTAGGGGCGCGAGGAACGGCGCGAGCAACCACGATGTACCCGCACCCGAAGGTCTACCCGCCGGGGCTCGCCCCCTAGGGGCGCGAGGAACGGCGCGAGCAACCACGACGGGCCCGCACCCGAAGGTCTACCCGCCGGGGCCCGCCCCCTGACGGGGCGCCCGGCGCCGCGCGCTACGCCAGTACCGTCGCGCCCGGAAGCGCGAGGTCCATTTCGATGGATCGGTTGTCGCCGGGGTGGCTCGCGCCGGAGGCGAGCGGGCCGTGGCCGCCCGCCGTGACGGCCAGGACGTACGCGCCTGCCGTCGGTACGGCGAGCGCGTACCCGCCGTCGGCCGCGGACAGCGTCGCCCCCGCCTGCCGCCCCCGCCGGTCGATCAGCGTCACCTTGGCCCGAGCGACCGGCTCACCGTCGGAGGTGAGGACCCGGCCGCGGAAACCGGTCGGCGCCGGGCCCGCGGGCGCAGGCTCGGACAGAGGGTCGCTGGAAGCGACCAAGTGCGGCTTCGCCGCGTTCGCCGCCGCCCGTCGCCCCGGCAGGAACGCCGCGAACACCAGCCCGAGCAGCACCGCACCCGTAGCGATCATGAACGACACCCGGAAGCCGTGCATCGTGGGAACGGCGACGCCACCCACCTGGTTCGCGGTGTTCGCCAGGACCATGCCGATCACGGCACTCGACACGGACGTACCGATGGAGCGCATCAACGTGTTGAGCCCGTTGGCCGCCCCGGTCTCGGACGCCGGCACGGCGCCGATGATCAGCGCGGGCAGCGAGGAGTACGCGAGACCGATGCCCGCGCCCAGCACCACCGCGATGATGATGGTCTGCCAGGCGGCGCTCATCAGGCCGAGCCCGGCCCCGTACCCGACCGCGATGATCAGCATGCCGGTCATCAGGGTGACCTTGGGCCCGTACTTGGCGGAGATACGGGCGTACACCGGCGCCGTGAACATCATCGTCAGGCCGAGCGGCGCCACGCACAGACCCGCCACGACCATGGACTGGCCGAGGCCGTAACCGGTCGACGCGGGCAGCTGGAGCAGCTGGGGCAGGACGAGGGAGACGGCGTAGAAGGCGACACCGACCATGATCGAGGCGAGGTTGGTGAAGAGGACGGCAGGGCGGGCCGTGGTGCGCAGGTCCACCAGCGGGGCCTTGATGCGCAGCTCCATCACGCCCCACAGGAGCAGGACGGCCACCGCCGCGCCGAACAGGCCGAGGGTCGTGCCGGACGTCCAGCCCCAGTCGCTGCCCTTGGTGATCGGCAGGAGGAAGAGGACGAGACCTGCGGACAGGCCGAGCGCGCCGAGCACGTCGAAGGTACCCACCGCACGCATCGGCGACTCGGGTACGAAGATCAGGGTGAGCACGATCGAGACGACGCCGAGGCCCGCTGAGCCGAAGAACAGCGCGTGCCAGTCGGCGTGCTGTGCGACCAGCGCCGCGACCGGCAGCGCGAGTCCGCCGCCGACGCCGATCGAGGAGCTCATGAGAGCCATCGCGGAGCCGAGCTTCTCGCGCGGCAGTCCGTCGCGCATCAGGCCGATGCCGAGCGGGATGGCGCCCATCGCGAAGCCCTGCAGGGCCCGGCCGACGATCATCACGAGCAGTTCGCTGGTGAATCCGGCGACGAGGGAGCCCACGACCATGACGGCGAGGCTGGCTATCAGCATGCGCCGCTTGCCGTAGAGGTCACCGAGGCGGCCCATGATCGGCGTGGACACGGCGCCCGCGAGCAGGGTGGAGGTCATGACCCAGGTGGCGTTGCCGGGGGAGGTGCCCAGCAGCTCCGGCAGGTCCTTGATGACCGGCACGAGCAGGGTCTGCATCACCGCGACGACGATGCCCGCGAAGGCCAGTACCGGGACGATTCCGCTGCCGCTCGGCTTTCGGGTGTGCGGATCCGTCGTGGTCCGGGTCATACGTGCGGCCTCCAGAGGCATGGGGCTGGTGGATGGGTACTGCTACAGGTAGTTGCAGGGTGAACCCCGTGCGCCCAGGCAACTATTCCGTTGCTTCGAGCCGCTAACGAATTCTTGACCTTCTCATTACATCTGGCCCCCGCCCGGCGAACATGTCCCCTCTCCTTCCATCTGACTGGAACGTGTTCTAGTCTTCCGCGGCGTCGGAACCGGTCCCGGACCCTGGGGAGAGCCATGAGGACGAAGGCGTACGTCGTCGGTGTGGGCATGACCAGGTTCGAGAAGCCGGAGACACGGGACTGGCAGTACTGGGACATGGTGCGGGAGGCGGGCACCGGCGCCCTCACCGACGCCGGGATCCCGTACGACGCGGTCGAGCAGGTCCCCGTCGGCCACTGCTTCCAGGCCTCCACGGCCGGACAGCGGGCCGCGTACGAACTCGGCCTGACCGGCGTGCCCGTCTACAACGTGAACAACAACTGCGCGACCGGCGCCACCGCGCTGATGCTCGCGCGGCAGTTCGTCCAGGGCGGCGCGAGCGACTGCGTACTGGCGCTGGGCTTCGAGAAGATGGCGCGCGGCGCGCTGGGCGGCGGGGCCGACGGGGGCGACTTCGCGACCTCACCCGTCGCCCGCCACTACGCCGTCATGGCGGCCCGGCACGGCTTCGAGATGACGCCGCCCACCGCCCAGATCTTCGGGAACGCGGCGCGCGAACACATGGAGAAGTACGGCACGACGGAGGCGCAGCTCGCGGCCGTGGGCGCCAAGAACCACCGGCACTCGGCGAACAACCCGTACGCGCAGTTCCAGGACGCGTACACGGTCGACGAGATCCTCGCCGCGCGGACCGTCCACTCCCCGCTGACCAAGCTCCAGTGCTCGCCCACCTCGGACGGGGCGGCGGCGGCCGTCGTCGTGTCGGAGCGATTCGTCGAGCGGCACGGGCTGGGGGAGCGGGCCGTGGAGATCGTCGCGCAGGCGATGACGACGGACACGGAGGAGTCGTTCGCGTCCGGGTCGTGCATCGACGTCGTCGGCCGGCCGATGTCACGGGCCGCCGCCCGGCAGGCGTACGAGAGTGCCGGGCTCGGCATCGACGACGTGGACGTCGTGGAACTGCACGACTGCTTCTCGATCAACGAACTGCTGACCTACGAGGCGCTCGGCATGTGCGCGCCCGGGGAGTCCGGCAAGCTCGTCGAGTCGGGCGCCACGACGTACGGCGGGCGGTGGGTCGTGAACCCCTCGGGCGGGCTCATCTCCAAGGGGCATCCTCTCGGGGCCACCGGCATCGCGCAGATCGCCGAGCTGACCTGGCAGCTGCGGGGCGAGGCGGGGGCCCGGCAGGTGGGGGACGCCCGCGTGGGGCTCGCGCACAACATCGGGCTCGGGGGTGCGGCGGTGGTGACACTCCTCAGACGCGCCTGACTCGTCTGCGGGTCCGCTGTGGCTGGCCGCGCAGTTCCCCGCGCCCCTGAAGGCAAGGGCGCGGCCCTGCATTTCCCTCGCGGGGGGCAGGCGCGTGTTGTCGGGTACGAGTGCGTCGTGGTTGCCCGCGCCGTTCCCCGCGCCCCTAAAAGCCAAAAGCCACAAGCCAAAAGCTGCGCCGGTCGCGTAGCCCCGAGGGTGAAGGCAGGGGCGCAGCCCCGCTTTCAGGGGCGCGGGGAACTGCGCGGCCGGCCCCCACTCACCCGCACCCGAAGACCCGCCCCCCGCCCCCCGCCCCCCGCCCCCCCGGGGGCCCCGCCCCCGCGGCACCCGTGCCAAAAGGACTACAGCCACCCCTGGTGGCGAGCCTCCCGCATCGCCTCCATGCGGTTGCGCGTCGCAGTCTTGCCGATCGCGGAGCTGAGATAGTTGCGCACGGTCGACTCCGACAGATGCAGCTTCGACGCGATGTCGGAGACCGTCGCACCGTCCACGGACGCCTTCAGCACGTCGCACTCACGCGCGGTGAGCGGGTTCGGCCCCGCCCCCAGCGCGGCCGCCGCGAGCGCCGGATCGATGACGGTCTCCCCGGTCAGCACCCGGCGAATCGCCTGCGCCAGTTCCTCCACGGGCCCGTCCTTGACGAGGAACCCCGCGGCACCCGCCTCCATCGCCCGCCGCAGGTATCCGGGCCGACCGAACGTCGTGAGGATCAGTACCCGGCAGTCGGGTGTCTCGTCCCGCAGCAGCGCGGCGGCGTCGAGCCCGCTGATGCCGGGCAGTTCGATGTCGAGCAGTGCGACATCGGGCCGGGACTCCAGGGCCGCTCCCACGATGGCGTCCCCCGTCCCGACCTGCGCCACCACTTCGATGTCGGGCTCCAGCCCGAGGAGCAGCGCCAACGCGCCCCGCATCATCCCCTGATCCTCGGCGAGCAGTACACGAATGGACTTGGCGGGCCGATGATCCCGGGGCATCTCGTTCACACCCCAACATTAGGCCGCCCCGGCTCCAGAGTTCAGGGGGCGCGGCCCCGCAAGGGGCGCGGGGAACTGCGCGATCAGCCCCCACGCACCCGCACCCGAAAGCCAACCCCCGGCCCCCTCAGGCGGCAGCCACCTCCACCGGAAGCTCCGCCGTCACCACGAACCCGCCCCGAACCCCGGGCCCCGCCTCCAGCAGACCCCCCGCCGCGGCAAGCCGCTCGGTCAGCCCTTTCAATCCGGTCCCGCCGATACCCGGCAGAACGGCCGGTGAGGCCCCCGTGGGCGCGGGCACACCCCCGCCGTCGTCCGACACCCGCACCCGAACCTGCTCCGACCCCCCGTCCACCGTGATCGAACAGCGGCGAGCGCCACTGTGCCGCACGGCGTTGGTGACGGCCTCCCGCACGACCCATCCCAGCAACGCCTCCGCCTGCGCGGACAACGGCGGCCCCGACTGCCGTACGACCGGTTCGATGCCCGCGGCCAGCAGTGCCGACCGCGCCCGGTCCAGGTCCGTGGCCAGGCTGCCTTCGCGATAGCCCGTGACCGCCTCACGGATCTCGGTGAGCGCCTGCCGGCCGACCGACTCGATGTCGGAGACCTGGACGAGCGCCGCGTCCAGGTCCCGGTGGGCGAGGCGCCGGGCCGCCTCCGACTTCACGACGATGACGGAGAGCGTGTGGCCGAGCAGGTCGTGCAGGTCGCGGGAGAAGCGCAGACGCTCCTTCTCGACGGCTTGGTGCGCCAACTCCTCGCGCGCGGCCCGCAGTTCACGTACGGCGTCGGACAGGGACAGGATCGCGGCGGTCACCATGGTGGACAGGAACGTGCCGTACGCGACGTTCACCGCGCCCCAGCCGTCCCGCAGCCCCGCCACGACACCGGCGAGCACGCTCAGTCCGATACCGGTCCTGCCGAGCCACGGTCCCCGGACGATCGCGCCCGCGGCGAGCCCGAGCAGCGGGAAGAAGAGGAGCCAGCTGCCCCCGTACAGCCCGCCGAGGAGGCAGGTCACCACGCCCAGTGCGATCAGCGCGCCCCGGGTGGAGCGGGCCTCGCGGGCCTCCTTGGTGAAGGCGCGGAACACCACTTGGATGTAGAGAGAGTTGAAGACGAGGAGTCCGATGCCGCCGATCCACGGGTTCGGGGTCCTGCCCTGGAAGAGGTTGGAGAACGCGCCCATTCCCATGAGGAGCCAGGGCAGCAGCGCGAACCCGCTGGGCGGCGGACCCAGATGCTCGGGGAGCCTCCCGGCCCTCTGCCCGGCCCTCTGCCCGGCCCGCTCCTGCCGCCGGGCGGCCGTCCGGCACCTGACGCTCCGCAACCAGGACATCTCCCCAGCTCCCGTTCCCGTACCCGTTTCCATTCAGACGGTCCGTGCGGTCCTGCGGTACGAGACCACAGCGTACGAGCCGAAGAGCAGCAGCCAGCCGGTCAGCACCAGCACGGCCGCGAGCGCGGGCGCCCGTCCGTCGGCGACGGCCGTACCGAGCTGCGCGAAGCGGTTCGTGGGTGTGTAGGACGACAGCGACCGCAGCCAACCGGGGAAGAGGGCCAGCGGGAACCACAGCCCGCCGACCACCGCGAGCGTCAGGTTGCACACCATGTTCACCACGCCGGTGGCCTGCGCGGTCAGCCGGTAGCCGTTGCCGAGTCCGAGCAGGGTGAAGGGGACCGAGCCGAGCCAGAGCGTCAGCGCGATCACCGCCCACTTCCAGGCGTCCAGCCGTACGCCGTTGACCAGGCCGCCCGCCGCGAGGACCGCCACGATCGCGGGCAGGACCGTCACCGCGCCCGTCAGCGCGCGCCCGGCGACCACCTGGCGCGGGCTCATCGGAGTGATCCGCAGCTGCCGCAGCCAGCCGACCGTGCGGTCCTCGGCGACCCCGCCGCCGGTGTTCAGGGCCGAGCCCATCGCCCCGTACGCGGCCATACCGATCATGGAGGCGGTCTTCCAGTCGCCGTCGGCGCCACCGCCGAGGTTCGTGAACAGCAGGTACATCACCACCGGCATCACGACCCCGCCGATCATGAAACCGACGTCGCGCAGCGTCCGGCGCACTTCGAGCCGCAGATAGTCGAGCATCATCACACCGTCTCCAGGGAAGCGGGCCGGGCCACCGTGGCGGAGGCTGAGGCCGAGGTCGGGGCGGAGGCCGTGGCGGAGGTCGGGGCGGTCAGGGCCAGGAACGCGTCGTCCAGTGAGGCCGGAGCGACCTCCAGGCCCCGTATCGCACCTCGTTCGGCCAGCGCGATCACCGTCGCGTCCGGGTCGTCGGTGCGCAGCCGGGCCCGGTCCCCGCGGATCTCCAGCGAGACCACGCCGGGCAGCAGCGACAGCCCGTCCGTACCGGCGCCCGCGAGGTCGAAGGCGACCAGGCTGCCGCCCGCGGCCCGCCTGAGCTGCTCGCCGGTGCCGTCGGCGACGATCCGCCCGTGGTCGACGACCACGATCCGGTCGGCGTTGGCGTCCGCCTCCTCCAGGTAGTGCGTGGAGAAGAGGACCGTGTGGCCGTGGCGCGCGTACGACCGCATCGAGTCCCAGAAGGCGTACCGGGCCTCCACGTCCAGTGCGGCGGTCGGTTCGTCGAGCACGATCAGCGCGGGGTTCCCGACGAGGGCGACCGCGAACCGCACCCGCTGGGTCTGGCCCCCGGAGAGCCGGTCGACGCGCCGCCCGGCCAGTTCGGTGATGCCCGCCAGCGCCAGGGCCTCCGCGACGGGCATCGGCGCGGGACAGGTACGGGCCACGAACCCGACCAGCTCACCCACCGTCACCCGCGGCACGGGCCGGCCGTCCTGCAGCATGGCACCGACCCGGCCTGCGCGTACGGCGTGCTCCGGAGCGGCGCCGAAGAGGCGGACGGTGCCCTCGTCGGGCTCGTCCAGGCCCAGCAGGAGGGAGATCGCGGTGGACTTGCCCGCGCCGTTGCGGCCGAGCAGCGCGACCGTCTCGCCGCGGGCGATCTCCAGGTCGACCCCGTCGACGGCCCGTACCGCACCGAAGGCCTTGACCGTCCCCGTCATCCGTACCGCCGCCGCGTTCGTCCCCGCCGCCGTCCCCGCCATCGTTCCCGTCCCCGTCCCCGTTTTCTTCATGGGTACGACGCTACGGAGGCGCGGGCCGGGCGCGGCAGATGCGCATGTACGGACTCGGGCAGGACAAATGTCACCGCCGGGGTGCTGCCGGGGCACTGCGGGGGTACTGCCAGGGCTCTGCCGGGGCCCGGGAGTGTGTGCGGCCCCGCCGCTATCTGACATGGCGTCAGGAGTCTTCACATGTGCCCGGGGCTCGGCTATACAGGGGATCGCCGGTACTGGAACGCGTTCTAGAACGGGCGGGTTCCAGGCCCCCGGCCCAGAGTCGACCTCGGTGCGGCCGACGGTGCGGACGGCCGCACCGAGGTCTTCCCGTGTTCTCCCGTGCCCGTACTTGTCCGCCCGTGTTCTCCGCGCGGCAGTCAGGAGCCCCATGCCCATCGACGTTGCCCAGGCCCTCGCGGCCGAGCCCCGGTCCGCCGGGATCGCCTGGGGTCACAAGGACGTCCAGCTCTACCACCTCGGCCTCGGCGCCGGCGCGAACCCCGACAGGGACACCCCCGCGACCGACCCCGACGAGCTGCGCTACACCCTGGAGTCCCGGCTGCACGTCCTGCCGAGCTTCGCGACCGTCGCGGGCGCGGGTTCCCCGGGAGTGATCAGCGGTCTCTCCATGCCGGGCGTCGACGTCAACCTCGCGCACGTCCTGCACGGCGGCCAGACCGTCACGCTGCACCGGCCGATCCCGGTCGCGGGCGACGCGGTCGCCACCGCCCGGATCGCCGCCGTGTACGACAAGGGCAAGGCCGCCATCCTCGTCGTACGCACCGAGGTCGCCGACGCGGACGGGCCGCTCTGGACCAACGACGCCCAGATCTTCGTACGCGGCGAAGGCGGATTCGGCGGCGACCGGGGCCCCTCCACACGCCCCGAACCGCCGACGGGCGCACCGGACCGGACCGTCGAACGCCCGATCCGCGCGGACCAGGCCCTCCTGTACCGGCTCTCCGGCGACTGGAACCCGCTGCACGCCGACCCCGAGTTCGCCAAGCTCGCCGGCTTCGACCGCCCGATCCTGCACGGACTGTGCACGTACGGGATGACGCTGAAGGCGGTCGTGGACACCGTGCTCGGCGGCGATGTCACCCGGGTCCGCTCCTGCGCCACGCGCTTCGCCGGAGTGGTGTACCCCGGCGAGACCCTGCGCGTCCGCATGTGGGAGGAGGACGGCCGGGTCCGGGTGACGGTGGGCGCGGCCGAACGCGACGACGCGCCCGTCCTCACCGACACCGTCGTCGCACACACCTGAGCGTCCCGAGGACGAGGGGCGCGTGTCGTACGTACGTTCCGCACGTTTCCGAGGGGAGCCGCACCATGCGCGCAGCCGTACTGCACGAGATCGGCCAGGACAAGCTGGAGATATTCGACGACGTCGAGGCGACGGGCTTCGGACCGGGCCGGGTACGCATCCGGGTGCGGGCCACCGGGCTGTGCCACTCGGACCTCTCGGCGATGGCCGGGGTGCTGCCGCAGCCCGCGCCCTTCATCCCCGGGCACGAAGGGGCCGGCGAGGTCCTGGAGGTCGGCGAGGGCGTCACGAACGTCAAGGCCGGCGACCGGGTCGTCGTCTGCTGGCTGCCCGCGTGCGGCGCGTGTCCCGCATGCAAGCGCGGCCAGACCGAACTGTGTCTCGCCGGATTCATGAACGCCGGCACGCCCAACTTCAAGCGCCCCGGCGGCGACGTGTTCGGCTTCGCGGGCACCGGGACCTTCACCGAGGAGGTCGTCGTCGACGCGGGCTGCGCCGTACCGATCCCGGACGACGTGCCCTTCGACATCGCCGCGCTCATCGGCTGCGGGGTCACCACCGGGCTCGGCGCCGCGCTCAACACCGCTGACGTGGAAGCCGGTTCGTCGGTCGCCGTCATCGGCTGCGGAGGCGTCGGCATCTCCGCGATCCAGGGCGCGCGGCTCCGGGGCGCCGCCGAGATCGTCGCCGTCGACCCCGTGCTCTCGCGCCGCGAGGCCGCGCTGAAGTTCGGCGCCACCAGGGCGGTATCGCCCGACGAACTCCCCGACGCCAAGCAGTCGGTGACCGCGGGCGAGGGCTTCGACTACGTCTTCGAGGTCGTCGGCCGCTCCGCCACCGCCCGCACGGCGTACGAGAACACCCGCCGCGGCGGCACGCTGGTCGTCGTCGGCGCGGGCGCCATGGACGACTTCCTCCAGCTCAACATGTTCGAGCTGTTCTTCGACGAGAAGCGGATCCTGCCCTCCATGTACGGCGGAGGGGACGTCCTGCGGTCGTACGAGCGGACCATCGCGCTGTGGCGCGCCGGACGCATCGACCTGGAGGGCCTGATCACGCACCGGGTGCCGCTCGGCGACATCAACGAGGCGCTCGACCAGATGCGTACGGGAGTTTCGCTGCGTACGTGCATCGAGATCTGACGCCGCCCCGCCCCGCCCCGAACCTCCGGTCACGGCCGGTCGAGCCGAAGGGACTTCCATGTCACTGCCACGTCTGCCGCACCCGCCACGTCCGCCGCTCGAGGGGCGGGTCGCGGTCGTCACGGGGGCCGGGCGCGGGCTCGGCCGGGCGGAGGCGCTGGAACTTGCCCGGCTGGGGGCCGCTGTCGTCGTCAACGACTACGGACAGCCCGGCCGGGACGGTTCCGGTGACGCGTCGGCCGGGCCCGCCGAGGAGGTCGCCGCGTCGATCCGGGCGGCGGGCGGCCGGGCGGTCGCGCACACCGGAGATGTGGCCGACCACGAACAGGCCCGGGAACTGGTGGAGTTGGCGATCGCGGAGTTCGGGCAGCTGGACATCCTCGTCAACAACGCGGGCATCCTGCGGGACCGGATGGTCTTCTCCATGACCGAGGACGAGTGGGACTCGGTGATCCGCGTCCATCTGAAGGGCCACTTCAACACCACCCACTTCGCGTCCGCGCACTGGCGGGCCCGGTCCAAGGCGGCGGACTCGCCGGTGTACGGGCGGATCGTGAACACCTCCTCGGAGGCGTTCCTCGCGGGCTCCGCGGGACAGCCCAACTACGCCGCGGCGAAGGGCGGGATCGTCGGACTGACGACCTCGACGGCGCTGGCGCTGTCCAAGTACGGCGTCACGGCGAACGTCATCTGCCCACGGGCCCGGACCCGTATGACGGCGGACGTCTTCGCGGGCTTCCAGCAGCCGGGGGAGCAGCCGATGGAGGAGTCGGGGCAGGGGCAGGATGCCGGGGGGCGGCGCGGTCCGCGCGACTCGCTCGGCTCGCTCGACGCACTCGATCCGCTCGCGCCCGAGCATGTCGCCCCGCTCGTCGGCTACTTGGCCTCGCCGGCCGCGGCACACGTCAACGGCCAGCTGCTCGTCGTGCACGGCGGGATGGTCGCCGTCGTCGAACGGCCGCGGGTGGCGGCGAAGTTCGACACCAAGCAGGACGCCTTCACCTACGACGAACTGGACGCGCTGCTCACGCCGCACTACGCGGACCGGCCGCGGGGGGAGACGTTCGCGGCGGCGGAGGTACTGGCCCTGAAGCACGAGTAGGCAAGGATCGTAGGCAAGGATTTTCGTGCCCCCATGCGGAACGGCCCCGCCCGACGAGTGTCGGACGGGGCCGTGTCGTCTCGCGGCCCGAGGTCTGGTCAGACCCCCGTGTCGTACTGCTCGGCCGGCCTGCGGTGCCGGCCACGGGGGATCGCCCCGTCCTCCTGTGCGGAGACGGGCCCCCGGTGCCGGCCCTGGCCACCGTCGTCGTCGGCCTGCGCCGACGTTCCCCGCAGGTCGGTGGCCGTCGTCTCCATGGTGTTCGTTTCGCTCATCTGGAATTCACCCCGTCAGCAAGATCCTTCGGTACAGCGCCGGAGATTCTAACGGTCGGTCGTGACCGGCCCGAGGGGTGGTGGGGGCTACTCGATGGTCACTTTGAGAGAACTCGGAGACGACCCGCCCCCGGCACCCACCCGAAGCCCCCGAAAGTCAGCCGGCGCCTCACAACTGACCCGCTCAACACGTAGCGGCTGCATCGGCTCGGGGGGTGTGGGGGGAGGGGTGTGGTGCGTACGGGGTGCAGGGGGCGTGGCCGCCGGGAAGGTCCCGGCCCCGTCCCCGGAAAGACCGGCACCGAGGCGGAGCCCGTCTCCGGCCCCGGAAGAACCGGCACCGAGGCGGAGCCCGTCACCGGTCCCCACGCCCGGGTCTCCGTCCGGCGTCCCACTGAGAACGCCCCCCGAAACCCTGCCCGGACTTCCCGCCCCCGCCAAGCCGAAAGCCCCGCCCGGGCCTCCGCCCGGCGTCCCGCCACTGCCCGGACTGCCTTGGGCCGCCGCGACCGGCTCCTCGTCCGTGGTCCCGATCACCCTGCCCGGATTTCCTTCGGCTGTCCTGCTGGGGACCTCGTCCGGCGTTCCGCTGGGGTTCTCGTCCGGCGTTCCGCCGCGGACCAGCCCCGTCACCCTGCCCGGACTTCCTCCGGTCGTCCCGCCGGGGACCTCGTCCGGTGTGCCGCCGGGGGCTGGGCCCGGAGCCGCACCGCGGCCTCCCTCGGGGGCCGTATCCGGGATTCGGCCCGGCATCCAGCTATCAGCGATGCCCGGCGCCCGGCCCTGACTTCCCTCCGGCGTTCCGCCAGGAGTCAGACCCGGGGCCGCACCACGAGCCCCGTCGGGGGCCCTGTCCGGGATTCGGTCCGGCACCCAGCCGTCAGCGATGCCCGGCGCCCGGCCCTGACTTCCCTCCGGCGTTCCGCCAGAAGCCAGGCCCGGGGCCTCGGCCGGCGCCCTGTCGCGGGCCACGCCTCGACCTACCTCGGGAGCCCTGCCGAGAGTGCGGCCGGGGGCGTCGTCCGGCGTGCTGCCCGGGTCTCCTTCGGCAGCTCTGAGGGAAGCTCCGCCCGGAGCCACAGGGGCTGCCGCGCCGCGAGCTAGTTCCGGAGCCGCGCCGCGACCGCCCTCCGGTGTCCAGTCGGGGATCTGGCCTTGGGTCGCGTCCGGCGTGCCGCCGAGTGCTCCACCTTGAGCCTCGCGGCGGGCTAGCTCTGGAGCCGCGGCTTGGCCGTTTGCGGGTGCCTGGTCGGGTGTCGTGCGCGGGGTGGCGTCGAGCGCTGCGTCGCGAGCTAGGTGTGCTGCTCTGCCGAGGTCTTCCTCCGGCTCCCAGCCGAGGGTCCTGTCTTGGGCCGCGTTCGGCGTTCCGCTCCGACTTTCTTCCGGCGTGCCATGGAGTGTTTCGCCCTGAGCCTCGGGGCGGGCTAGTTCTGGCGCCGCAGCTTGGCCGTTTGCCGGTGCCTGGTCGGAGGCCGTGCCCGGGGTGCCGTCGAGCGCCGTGTCGTGGGCTGCGCCCGGGGACGCGTTGCGAGCTAGGTGAGGCGCCCTGCCGCGGCCTGCTTCCGGCCCCCACTCGGGGGTCTTGTTCTGGGGCGTGTTCGGCGTCCTGCTTTGACTGCCTTCCGACGTTCCGCCGAATGCTCCGCCTTGAGCTTCGCGACGGACCAGTTCCGGAGCCGCAGCTTGGCCGTTCGCCGGTGCCCGGTCGGGAGTCGTGCCCGGAGTGCCTTCAAGCGCCGCGTCGCGAGCTACGCGCGGCGCCCCGCCGCGGCCTTCCTCCGGCCCCCAGTCGGAGGTCCCGCTCCGAGCCTCATCCGGCGTGCTGCCCCGATTTTCCTTCGGCGTGCCGCCGGGTGCTCCGCCCGCAGTCTCGCGGCGGGTTGGGTCCGGGTACGTGCCTTGGCCTGTCTCCGGCCCCCAGCCAGGGATCTCGCCCTGAGGCTCATCCGGCGTCCTGCCGCGGGCTGCGTCCCGTGTGCACTCGGGTGTTCCGCCGTGTGTCTCGCGGCGGGTTGGGCCCGGGGCCGTGCCTCGGCCTCCCTCCGGCCCCCAGCCGGGGATCCCGCCCATTGCCTCATCCGACGCCCCGCCGCGGGCTGCGTCCGGCGTTCCGCCAGGCGCTCCGCTCTGCGTCTCGCGGCGGACCGGGGCCGGACCCGCAGTCCGGCCTTCCGCCTGGCCCCAGCCGATAGTCCTGCCCGCGGTTCCGTTCCGTGCCCTGCCGTGAGCGGTGCCCGCAGGTGCGTTCTGAGGTTTCTCCGGAGCGCGATCCGGAGCCTCGCCCCGAGCCGTTCCCGGATTTGGCCTCCGGGGGGCCGGAGCCCCACCCGGGGCCCGGTACGGGGCCCCGCCCGGTCCTCGTCCCCGCCCCGCCGCCTGTGCCGCCCTGCGGCCCGCGAAGGCGTTGGCGAGGGCTTGGGCCGTCAAGGGGGCTTGTTGGAGCGGTACCGGGCGGGCCGCCCCCACGCCCGGTTTCGGTTCCGACGGCTCCTGGGGGGCCTCAGCCGTACCCGCCGCGTCACCCATCTCCGTCGATGCCTGGACCCGTGCCACCCCGCACGGCACCGCCCCCGTCGCGTAGGGCAGTTGAAGTACTCCGTCCCTGGTCCATCGGCCGGAGCCGGTGAGCCAGCCTTCCGGCGGGGGGAGCTGGTGGAGGTGGCGTTCCGTCGGGCGCCAGAGTCCCAGCCAGCTGCCCGAGCCACCGGCGCCGCCGTCGCCGTCGATCCGCAGCGCCACCCCGCAGCTCTCCGGCGTCAGCACCAGACCCGGCTGGATCGCGAACGGCGTGACCGTGCAGCCGGCCGGCTGGAGGCACTCCGGGAAGCGGACGGGCAGCGTGCTCCCCAGCACACCCCAGCCGAGCCGCTCCTGCCCGGGAGAGGGCGCGTCCGAGCGGATCAGGAGCAGCCCGCTGTCCGCGTCCGCGAGCAGCAGCCGGTCGTTGCTCTCCTCGGAGATCTGCAGCAGCGGCGACATCTCGCCCCCGCGTTCCAGGTCGACCACCACCGTCTTGGTCCTGCCCTGCGACTCCCGGTCCAGGGCGAGCAGCCGGTCCCCGCCGCCCAGCCACACCCCGCCCGAGCAGCGTCCCGGGATCTCCGCGAGGTGCTCGGGCCCGAACGCGCCGCCCGCCACCAGCCACACCGCGGTCGAACCCCGGCCCACGGCGAGCGCGTACGCCCGTGTGCCGCCCGGAGCCGGTGGCAGCAGTCGCAGCCCGGTGCCCGGCTCGGGGCACTCCACCGCGCCGAGCGGCACCTCGCCCGTCCCGGGACCCGTCGGGTACAGCAGGGAGAACGCGTGCCGCCCGTCGGTGAACCGGTGGATGAGCACCCGCCCGTCCGTCATCGGCAGCACCTCCGTACCGGGCTCCTCGGGCTGGTTGCCCGGCAGGGGCACGGCGTAGGGCTCAGGGCCGTCCAGCGTCCAGCGCTCCGGGAACCAGGACTCGCCGCTGCGGGCCAGCCGGGCCGCGTACGCCCCGTCGACGGTGATCACGCACCCTGCCCGCACGGCCCTTTCGTTCTCGGACGCCGCGGACTCGATCGCACAGGCCGCCATCGTTCGGTCACCTCCGGCGACGAAACTAGTTTTCGCACGCACAGACGTGGGACCTGCGGGCAGCCCCTTCACACATAAGAGTGGCCCCGTTCCGATTCACCTGAGGGAACGGGGGCGGGTGTGCTCGACGGGAGTGGAGGTGCTTATGGTTAGGGCTGCCTAAGTACGACCTGTGCCTCGGCTGAGTGATCACTGGAGTGTGTCTGATGCCCCCACGCCGCCGCGGCTCCGCCGCCGTCGCCCTCACCCTGGCCGCGGCGCTGTCCCTCGCCGCCTGTTCGTCGGGCGACGCGGACTCCGGTTCCGGCTCCGGGAAGTCCGACAACGGCAGCGGCAGCAAGTCCGTCGCCACGGGCGGTGAGGACTTCGCGAAGGCCGCCGTGGAGACGGCGAAGATGGGGACCACGGCCGGGGCGGGGGAATTCCCCCGCACGATCGAGCACGCCATGGGAGAGACGGAGCTGACGGCCGAGCCGAAGCGGGTCGTCGTCCTGGACGTCGGCGAGCTCGACAACGTCGTCTCCCTGGGCGTGCGGCCCGTCGGCTGGGCGCCCACCGAGGGCTCGGCCGGCATTCCCTCGTACCTGAAGAAGGACGCGGGCACCCCCAAGAACGTGGGCACGATCAACGCCCTCAACCTGGAGGCCATCGCGGCCCTCAAGCCCGATCTGATCCTCGGCAGCGAACTGCGCGCGGCCAAGCTCTACCCGCAGCTCTCCAAGATCGCGCCGACCGTGTTCTCCATCCGCCCGGGCTTCACCTGGAAGGAGAACTACCTCCTCAACGCCGCCGCGCTGGACAGGACCGCCGAGGCGAAGGACGAGATCGCGGCGTACGAGAAGAAGGCGAAGGCCCTCGGCGACGAGCTGGGCCCCGACAAGCCGACCGTCACCATGCTCCGGTATCTGCCGGGCATGATCCGCCTCTACGCGAAGGCGTCCTTCGTCGGCACGATCCTTCAGGACGTCGGCATCCCGCGGCCGAAGAACCAGCAGATCAACGACCTCGCGGCGGAGATCAGCCCCGAGAAGATCGACGAGGCGGACGCCGACTGGATCTTCACCGGCGTCTACGGCGACGCGAAGAAGACCGACCGCGCGAGCGCCGAGGACAACCCGCTCTGGAAGAAGCTCGGCGCGGTCGAGAAGGGGCAGGCCGAGGACGTACCCGACGAGACCTGGTACCTCGGCCTCGGCGTGACCGCGGCCGACGAGGTCCTCGACGACCTCAGGGACCACCTCGCCAAGTAGGCGGGGAACGCGTAGGGGCGTACGGTCGCGGCTGGTCGAGTCACCCGCGACCGGCAGGGCACGGACACAAGGCAGGTAGCCTTTTGTTCGTGCCCCGTCTGTCTGAAGCAATCGCCGCGCTCGACGCCCTCTGGCCCCCCGGGAGCGCGGAGGCATGGGACGCGGTCGGGACGGTCTGCGGAGACCCCGACCAGGAGGTCTCCCGTGTCCTGTTCGCCGTCGACCCGGTCCAGGAGATCGTGGACGAGGCGGTGAAGCTGGGCGCGGACCTGCTGGTCACCCACCATCCGCTCTATCTGCGCGGTACGACGACGGTGGCGGCCTCGACCTTCAAGGGCCGGGTCGTGCACACCCTCATCAAGAACGACATCGCGCTGCACGTCGCCCACACCAACGCCGACCGCGCCGACCCGGGGGTGAGCGACGCCCTCGCGGGCGCGCTGGACCTGCGGGTCGTACGCCCCCTGGTCCCGGACCCCGCCGACCCGGCGGGCCGCCGCGGCCTCGGCCGGGTCTGCGAACTGGACCACCCGGTCACCGTCCGCGAGTTCGCCGCACGCGCCGCCGAACGGCTGCCCGCCACCGCGCAGGGCATCCGGGTGGCCGGCGACCCGGACGCGCTCGTGCGGACCGTCGCGGTCAGCGGCGGCTCCGGCGACAGCCTCTTCGAGGACGTACGCGCCGCGGGCGTGGACGCCTTCCTCACCGCGGACCTGCGCCACCACCCGGCGTCCGAGGCCCGCGCCCACAGTCCTCTCGCGCTGCTCGACGCGGCGCACTGGGCCACCGAGTGGCCCTGGTGCGAGCTGGCCGCAGCCCAGCTCGACGAGATTTCCGACCGTCACGGCTGGGACCTGCGGGTCCATGTCTCGAAGACGGTCACCGATCCGTGGAACTCCCACTCCCCTTCACCTGGAGCCCCCAACTGAACGCCGCGCCCGCCGACCAGATCCGACTTCTCGACGTCCAGTCCCTCGACGCCCGCCTCCAGCAGCTCGCCCACAAGCGGCGTTCGCTGCCGGAGCACGACGAGATCGAGTCGCTGACCAAGGACCTCACGCAGCTGCGCGACCTGCTCGTCGCCGCCCAGACCGAGGAGAGCGACTGCTCCCGCGAGCAGACCAAGGCGGAACAGGACGTCGACCAGGTGCGCCAGCGCGCCTCGCGCGACCAGCAGCGGCTGGACTCCGGCGCCGTCACGTCCCCCAAGGACCTGGAGAACCTCCAGCGCGAGATCACCTCGCTGGCCAAGCGGCAGGGTGACCTTGAGGACGTCGTCCTGGAGATCATGGAGCGCCGCGAGTCCGCGCAGGAGCGGGTCGGCGAGCTGACCGGGCGGGTCTCGTCCGTACAGTCGAAGATCGACGACGCGACGAGCCGCCGGGACGCGTCCTACGAGTCCTTCGACGGCGAGAGCGCCACGCTGACCAAGGAGCGCGAGGTCGTGGCGGGTACCGTTCCCGCCGACCTCCTCAAGCTCTACGAGAAGCTCCGCGAGCAGCAGGGCGGCGTCGGCGCTGCCCGCCTCTACCAGCGCCGCTGCGAGGGCTGCCGCCTGGAGCTCAACATCACCGAGGTCAACGAGGTGAAGAAGGCGGCCCCGGACCAGGTCCTGCGCTGCGAGAACTGCCGCCGCATCCTGATCCGCACGTCGGAGTCGGGCCTGTAGGGCCCCGCGCCCGGGTCCGCGGTCCGCGGGGCCCCAGGCGGGGCCCCGTAAGGGGCGCGGGGAACTGCGCGGCCAGCCACGACGGGCGGTCAGCCGAATGCCAACCCCGCCGCCCCGCAGTACCAGGGCCGGGCCCCGCAGGGGGCGCGGGGAACTGCGCGGCCAGCCACGACGGGCGGTCAGCCGAATGCCAACCCCGCCGCCCCCGCAGCACCAGGGCCGGGCCCCGCAGGGGGCGCGGGGAACTGCGCGCTCAGCCACGACGGGCCGTCAGCCGATGGGCTACCTCCGCCGCCCCCGCAGTACCAAGGCCGGGCCCCGCAGGGGGGCGCGCTCAGCCACGACGGGCCGTCAGTCGAACGCCAACCCCCGCAACACCGACGTACAGGCAGCCAAAGACATGACCCGCCCCCCAGACCTGGGCACCCCCACCACCTTCGTACTCCTCCGCCACGGCGAAACCCCCCTCACCCCGCAGAAGCGCTTCTCAGGAAGCGGGGGCGGAGTCGGGCGCGGGGCCGGCGCCGGCACCGACCCACCCCTCTCGGACACCGGCCGCCACCAGGCGGAGCGCACCGCCACGGCCCTGGCCGCGCGCGGCACCGTACAGGCCATCGTGTCCTCGCCCCTGACCCGCTGCCGCGAAACCGCGGAGTTCGCGGCGGCCCGTCTGGACCTGGACGTACACATCGAGGACGGCCTCCGCGAGACGGACTTCGGCGCCTGGGAAGGCCTGACTTTCGCGGAGGTACGGGAGCGCCACCCCGACGACATGAACGCCTGGCTGGCCTCACCGGACGCCGAACCGACCGGCGGCGGCGAGAGTTTCGCGGCGGTCGCGCGGCGGGTGGAGGCCGCTCGTGACGGGCTGCTCGCGGCGTACGCGGGACGCACCGTGCTTGTCGTGTCGCATGTGACGCCGATCAAGACGTTGGTGCGGCTGGCGTTGGGTGCCCCGCCGGAGGCCATGTTCCGCATGGAACTGTCGGCGGCGTCGCTGTCGGAGGTGGCGTATTACGCGGACGGGAACGCGAGTGTGAGGTTGCTGAACGAGGTCACTGCGTTGAGCTGAGCGTGTTTTGGCTGCGGGGCGGTGGGGGCTCGTCGCGCCGTTCCCCGCGCCCCTGAAGGCGCCCTGACGGGCGACCCCTACGGGCGCAGGCCCGCCGCCTCTCGGGCGAGGTTTTCCACTCGGGGCCAGTCGCCGGAGGCGGTCGCGTCCGGGGGGAGCATCCAGCTTCCGCCCACGCAGAGGACGTTCGGCAGGGCGAGGTACTCGGGGGCGACGGCGGGACCGATCCCTCCCGTGGGACAGAAACGGGCCTGCGGCAGCGGCCCGGCCAGCGACTTGAGATACGCCGTGCCACCGGCCGCCTGCGCCGGGAAGAACTTCATCTCACGCACCCCGCGCTCCAGCAGCGCCACGACCTCCGACGTCGTCGACACCCCCGGCAGGAACGGCACCCCGGACTCCTTCATCGCGTCGAGCAGCGTGTCCGTCCAGCCGGGGCTGACGAGAAAGCGCGCCCCGGCGGCGACGGAGTCCGTCACCTGGGCGGGCGAGATGACCGTGCCCGCACCGACCACCGCCCCTGGCACTCCCTCCGCGATCGCCCGGATCGCGTCGAGCGCCACCGGCGTCCGCAGCGTCACCTCGATCGCGGGCAGCCCGCCCGCGACGAGCGCCCGTGCCAGCGGAACGGCGTCCGCGAGGTCCTCGACGACGACCACGGGCACGACGGGCGCGAGTTCGAGCACGGAGAGGGGCGACGGCGAAGACGACGACGAGGGCAGCGGCGAGGGCGACATGCCGTCATCCTGCCCGCAGCGCGCATCATGCGCAAAGGTCGTTGCGCATGCTGCAACAACCGGCAGTGTTCAACAACGCTCAGCAGCGCTCAGTGGACCTCGTCCACCAACACATCCAACATCCACGGCTTGCCCGCCCCCGCCGCCGAGCCGCCCGCCCCCGCCACCTCCACCACATACCCGAGGTCCCGCAACGCCTCCACCAGTTCCGCCGGGCCCGACGGCGCGACCCCGGTCTCCATGAGGCTCCGTACGATCCGCCCCTTCGTCGCCTTGTTGAAGTGGCTGACGACCTTCCGGGTCGGCGCGTGCAGCACCCGTACGTTCGCCGTACGCCCCGCGACCTCGCCCTTCGGCCTCCACGCGGCCGCGTACGCCGCCGACCGCAGGTCCAGTACGAGCCCGCTCCCGGCGATCTCGGGCAGCACGGCGGCCATCGGCGCACGCCAGTGCGAGCCGAGCGCCCCGAGGCCGGGCAGCTTCACCCCCATCGAGCAGCGGTACGAGGGAATCCGGTCCGTCACCCGGGCCGCGCCCCACAGCCCAGAGAAGACGAGCAGCGAACGCGCCGCCCGCCGCTTGCCCGCGGCGTCGAGGGAGGCCAGGTCCAGGGCGTCGTACAGCACACCCGTGTAGATCTCGCCGGCGGGCCGCGCCCCCGCGGTCCGCAGCTCCGTGTTCTTGGCGATCTCGCCGCGCAGGCCCTCGCTCAGCCCGAGCACCTCGCGCGCCTTCTCCTCGTCGGCCGCGCACAGCTCGACCAGTTCGTCGAGGACCGCCTGCCGCGCCTCGGCGAGCCCCGGCAGCGACAGCGACTCCGGCTTCAGCGGCGCGCCCCGCCCGGAGGGAGCCTTTCCTTCGGACGGCGGCAACAACACGAGCACGGCGGATCTCCCTGGGGCTTTCGGTACGTACGCGGAGCACCCGCAAGCCTACGGGGTGCCGCCCGCCCCACCCCGTCCTACGCTCGTCGTGTGCCCCGCCGCCAGATACGTGTGACCGGCGCAGCCGAGGCCCCGTCGAGGGCCCCGCTGCGGACCGCGCTGCGTGCCCTGCGCACCGAACTCGGTGTCCCGGAGGACTTCCCGCCGGACGTGCTCGCCGAGGCCGAACGCGCCGCCCGCGAGCCGACGCCGCCGGACCGCGGCGCGACGGTCGACGCGATGGTCGACGCGACGGACATCCCCCTCTTCACCATCGACCCGCCCACGTCCACCGACCTCGACCAGGCGATGCACCTCTCGCGCCGCCCGCACGGCTACCGCGTGCGGTACGCGATCGCCGACGTCGCCGCCTTCGTCGTGCCCGGCGCCGCCCTGGACGCCGAGGCCCACCGCCGGGTGACCACGCTCTACTTCCCGGACGGGAAGACCCCGCTGCACCCGCCGGTGCTGAGCGAGGGCGCCGCGAGCCTGCTCTCGGACGGCACCCGTCCGGCCGTGCTGTGGACGATCGACCTGGACGCGGACGGCAGCCCGACCTCGACCGACGTACGCCGCGCCCTGGTCCGCAGCCGGGCCAAACTCGACTACGAGGGCGTACAGCGGCAGATCGACGCGGGCACGGCCGAGGAACCCCTCGCCCTCCTCAAGGACATCGGGCTGCTGCGGGAGCAGCAGGAGGTGGACCGCGGCGGCATCTCCCTCGACGTCCCCGAACAGGAGATCATCGAGCGGGTCGCGCCGGGCAGCACCCGCGATCACGACGGCACGTACGAACTCGTCTACCGCGCCCCGCTCCCCGCCGAAGGCTGGAACGCGCAGATCTCCCTCCTCACCGGCATGGCCGCCGCCGAGCTGATGCTCGCGCACGGCACCGGCATCCTGCGGACGCTCCCGGCCGCCCCCGACGGCGCGGTGGGCCGGCTGCGGCGTACCGCGCAGGCGCTGCGCATCGACTGGCCGCACCACGTCTCGTACGCGCGTCTCATCCGTTCCCTCGACCCGCACCGGCCGCACCACGCGGCCTTCCTCCAGGAGTGCACGACGCTGCTGCGCGGCGCCGGCTACACGCCGTTCCGCGACGGCGTGGTCCCCGACATCACCACGCACGCCGCCGTCGCCGCGCCCTACACCCACTGCACGGCCCCGCTGCGCCGCCTCGTCGACCGGTACGCCTCCGAACTGTCCCTGGCCGCCGCAGCGGACGCCGTCCCGCCCGAGTGGGTGCTCGCCGCCCTCGACGAACTGCCCGCGCGGATGGCCGAGGGCACCCGCAGGGCGGGCCAGGCCGAACGCGGCTGCGTGGACATCGTCGAGGCGGCCCTGCTCAAGGACCGCGTCGGCGAACTCTTCGATGGCACCGTCGTGGACGTACAGGAACGCGAACCCGGTGTGGGCACCGTCCAGTTGGAGACTCCCGCAGTCGTCGCCCGCATCGAGAGCGGGAACGGTACGACGCTGCCGCTGGGGGAGCGGCTGCGGGTACGCCTCACCCGGGCCGACCCGGGGACGGCGAGGGTGCTGTTCGCTCCCGCGTGAGCGTGGGCGTGAGCGCCGGCATGACGTCGCGTATCGCGCGTACCAGTTCATCGGACTCGTCCGCGTGGAAGCGGATCACTCGTACGTTTTGGCGGCGCCCCAGGAAGGTGAAGTGCCGTACCGGGGTGGCCAGTTCGAGGGTGACCGTGGTCTGCGCGGCCACCGCCAGATCCAGCCGGCCCTCGGTCCGCTCGTGCGTGGTGACCAACTCCCGTCGTACGGAGGTGATCGCGGAGAGCGGCACGCGCAGATCGACATGGGCGGCGCGGCGGACGCGCAGGACCGTGTCGCCGAGGACGTGGGGGCGGGTCACGGACGCCGCGTGCAGACCGACGACGAGCAGCAGCGTGTAGACGTCGAGGGCGAGCACGACGCGGTGCACGGCGGGATGGTTCCGCAGCAGCACCGCCATGCAGGCGCTCTCCAGGACGCACACGAACCCGAAGCCGAACATCATCGCGCCCTGTCCCCGGGCGTACCCGAAGGCCCGCCCTCGCCCCGGTCCCGGCCCGACACCGTGCGGGCGCCGGGCCACCCACCGGACGATGCTCGCGAGCAGCCGCCCCTCGTGCGCGACGAGCCGCCGTACGCGTCTGGCCGTCATCGCCCACGCTCCGGGCGACCGTGTCCGGGGCGGGCACGGTCCACGAGGAGCTGGATCGTCCGCAGGGCCGCCGCGGACTGCGCGGGCGGGAACTCGTCGAGGAAGGCGCTCAGGAACCCGCCGCCGTTCGTCTCGGGCCCGTCCGGGCCGAGGCCGTCCAGGTCCAGGCCGGTCAGGGCCTCGTCCGGGAGGCAGTCGGCGAGGGCGTGGGCGGCCTCCTCGACCCGCGGGTCGGCAGGGTCGGCGTCCGCGAGTTCGTCCAGCAGCGTGTACGCCGCCTGCGTCCGCTCCAGCGCGCCCGGCACATCGGCGGTGGCGCGCAGCGCGGACAGCAGGCGCTCCCGGTCCTCCGGGGCGGCGACCGTTTCGAGGAGGGCGATCATCTCGCGGTCCTTCGCGGCGATCGCCGGTTCCGGATGCCGGGTCATCTCACCGAAGATGGCGGCGAGTTCGGGGGAGACGGGACCTTCGGCGGGCATCCGGCCCCCGTCGAGCAGGGCGCGCAGCCGCAGCCGCCTCGCCCGGATCGCCGCCTCCTGGCGTGCCAGGTCGTCGTCGAGTTCCGCGAGCACCTCGGCGAGGTCGCGGCCGGCGTCGTCCGCGAGGACGTCCCGTACCTCGGTGAGCCCGAGCCCCAGCTCGGTCAGCCGTCTGATCCGGGCGAGCGCGACGGCGTGCCGCAGCCCGTAGTCGCGGTACCCGTTGGGGCGCCGCTCGGGTTCGGGCAGCAGCCCGAGGTGGTGGTAGTGCCGCACGGTCCGCGTCGTGACGCCGACGGCCGCGGCGAGCTCTCCGATCCGCATGCCCTCAGTAGAAACGTTGACGTTGCGGCAAGGTCAAGCGAGCCGCACGGCGGCGGGTCACGGCAATGTGGCACGGCGACGGAGCACGGCGAAGGGACATGGAAACGAGGCATGGAACCGGGGCATGGAACCGGGGCATGGAAACGGGGCCGAGGGCGTTGCACCCCCGAGGAAGTGTGTCCGGAAGAGGTGGGTCCATGGGGGAGACGGACGGGCGTGAACACGGTGAACACGGCGGACGCAGGCGGCTCGGGACGCGTGGGCGGGCGTGAACAGGCCGTCTGGACGAGGGCGACCCTCGGCGGCACCGGCAGGCCGCTCGACCTGCTGACGGCCACATTCGACCGCCACAAGTACGCGCCCCACGCGCACGACGAGTTCACCGTCGGCGTCTGCGTCGCCGGCGCCGAGGTCATCGACTACCGCGGCGGCCGGATCCGTCCGGGCCCCGGATCGATCGTGGTCCTGGGCCCCGGCGAGGTGCACACGGGCGGCCCGGCCACGACCGCCGGAGGGTACGCCTACCGCGCCCTGTACGCGGAGACACCCCTGCTCACCGAGGGCACCCTGGGCATCCCGAACTTCCGCGAACCACTCCTCGACGACCCCGAGCTGGCCGCCGCCCTCCGCCTGACCCACACCGAACTCAGCGCCTGCCCGGACCCCCTGGAGGCCGAGTCCCGCATACCGTGGCTGCTCACGGCCCTGGCCCGCCGCCACTCCTCGGCCCGCCACGTGTGCGACACGATCCCGGGCGCGGGCCGGGTGGCGGAGGCGGTACGCGACCGCCTGGCCGACGAACTCCTCGCCCCGCCCTCCCTGGCTGCCCTGGCAGCGGACCTCGGCCTGTCCCGGTACCAGCTCCTGCGCGCCTTCCGTACGAGCATGGGGATGCCGCCGTACGCATGGCTGGCCCAGTACCGGGTGAACCGCGCCCGCTGCCTGCTGGAGTCGGGCCACCGTCCGGCCGAGGCCGCCGCGCTGGTGGGCTTCGCGGACCAGGCGCATCTGACGCGCTGGTTCCGGCGGGTGCTGGGGGTGACCCCGGCGGCGTACCGCAACAGCGTTCAAGACGCCCGCCGCTGACCTGGCCGAAACTGCGCGCATGACTGCACGCGGCTGGTTTCTCTTCTCCCTCATGGGAGTGCTCTGGGGCATCCCCTATCTCATGATCAAAGTGGCGGTGGACGGTGGCATGTCCGCGTCCATGGTGGTGTTCGCACGCTGTGCGGTGGGCGCGGCGCTGCTCCTGCCCTTCGCCGTCCGCCAGGGAAACCTGACCGGAGTCGTACGGACCCACTGGCGCCCCATGCTGGCCTTCGCGTGCATAGAGATCATCGGCCCGTGGTGGACCCTGACCGACGCCGAACGCCACCTCTCCAGCTCCACGGCCGGCCTGCTGATCGCGGGCGTACCGATCGTGGGCGTCCTCCTGTCGCGCTTCTTCGGCGACACGGAACGCCTGGACACCCGCCGCACGCTCGGCCTCGCACTCGGCCTCGGCGGCGTGGCGGTCCTGACGATCCCGCACCTGACGGGCGGCGACGCCCGCTCGCTGACGGAGATGCTGATCACGGTGGTGGGCTACGCGACGGCCCCGCTGATCATGGCCCGCTACCTGCGGCAGATCCCGACCCTGCAACTGATAGCCCCGTGCCTGCTCCTGTCCGCCCTGGTGTACGCCCCGGCGGCGGCCCTCCAATGGCCCGGCACCCTCCCCTCCCTCCCGGTCCTCGCCTCCCTCGCGGGCCTGGGAGTGATCTGCACGGCGCTCGCGTTCGTCGCCTTCCTGGAACTGATCAGGGAGGTGGGACCGACCCGGGCGGTGGTCTTCACATACGTCAACCCGGCGGTGGCGGTGACGGCGGGCGTGCTGCTGCTGGACGAGGAGCTGACCGGAGGCACGGTGGCGGCCTTCGCCCTGATCCTGCTGGGCTCCTTCCTGGCGACGGCGTCGTCGGCCGCGGGACGGCGGCGGGGCGAACGCCCGGTAGCATGGTCGACACGGCAGACGAGCCGGGCGGACGGCCGCGTGGAGTCCCCTTCGGGGGCGCTTCCCGAGGAACGTCCGGGCTCCACAGGGCAGGGTGATGGCTAACGGCCACCCGGGGTGACCCGCGGGACAGTGCCACAGAAAACAAACCGCCCGGGACCTCGGTCCCGGGTAAGGGTGAAACGGTGGTGTAAGAGACCACCAGCGCCTGAGGCGACTCAGGCGGCTAGGTAAACCCCACCCGGAGCAAGGTCAAAAGGAGCGCTGTGAAAGGCGCTCTGCGAGGACGTTCGAGGGCTGCCCGCCCGAGTCCCCGGGTAGACCGCACGAGGCCGGCGGCAACGCCGGCCCTAGATGGATGGCCGTCTCCCCGGCCGCCGCGAGGCGACCGGGCGACAGAACCCGGCGTACAGCCCGACTCGTCTGCCCGCAGCGCCCTCACCGGGCGCCCGGGAACGGCGGGCAACGGGTCAATGGGTCAGTGCGTCGATGTGACCCGGTTCTCCTTCAGGGTGCCGCAGTTCGAGCCTGTGATCTGTACGAAGACGTTGTTGATGCTGCCGCCCCAGTCGATGCAGTGGCCCTTGCCGTACACGTATGTCGGGCCCGCGTACGACGTGTAGGCGCCGTCGTCGTTGGCGCCTTCCTGGGTTTCGGGGACGTAGACGTACGCGGACATGTTCACCGCGGTGCCCGGGTTGCTGCGGATGGTGGCCACACAGTTCTGGCCGTTCGCGGCGTTGTACGTCAGATAGACGGTGCCCTGGGTGCCGACGGCCGCCGAGTTCACGGTCTTGTAGGCGCTTCCGCAGACCTTCTGCGGCGTGGTGTTGGGCGCTGCCGAGGCGGGCACCGCCAGCGCGGTCGTGGTCCCCACCGCCAGGGCGGCGAACGCGGCGGCGGTCAGGACGGAACGGTTGAAACTCATGCTTCCCCCTTGTGGTCCAAGATCTGTGGTGCGAGTTCTGTGGTGCGCGGGGTTCAGTGTCCGTGCCTGTGTTCACGTGCCGCAAAGCTTTCAATGATGGTCAAATAGTTCGGACGCGGGGAGGACTTCTGATGCGTAACGTGACCTATTCGATGAACGTCTCGCTCGACGGCTACATCGTCGGGCCGGACGGCGGATTCAACTGGACGGGACCCAACGAGGAGGTCTTCCGTTTCACCATCGAGGAGACGCGGAAGGTCGGCGCCTATCTGCTGGGACGACGGCTCTACGAGACGATGCTGTACTGGGAGGACGCCGTCCAGGACCCGTCGCTCGACGAGTCGAGGCTGGAGTGGGCCGGGGTCTGGAACCCGCTCCCCAAGGTCGTGTTCTCCCACACTCTGTCGTCGGTGCGGGGCAGTGCCCGTCTGGCCTCCGGTGGCCTGGCGGAGGAGATCGAACGGTTGCGGGCCGAGCCGGGGGAGGGCGAGATCGCGGTCGGTGGGGCGACCCTCGCCGCCGAGGCTTCCGCGCTGGGTCTGATCGACGAATACCGGGTCAAGGTCTGCCCGTTGCTCGTCGGCGGTGGCATTCCGTTCTTCCCCCGGGCCGAGCGCCACGTGGATCTCGAACTCGTCGAGACCCGCACATTCGGTTCGAGTGGTTCAGACATTGTCTATCTTCGGTATCGCGTGGCGCGTTAGCCGACGCTTCCCGTCGGTCATTTGCCGTACGCCTGCCTCCAGCGCGCCCGGTGGCGGAAGTCCCCCTGGCCCCGGCCGTTCACGCCCCAGAGAGAGGCGAGCGGGACTCCGTTGTTCCAGAGCCCCAGGTGATCCCTGTGCACGGCGAGGATTCCGTGCTCGACCGCGAACTCCTCGGAAGGGCGGCTGAATCGCGTGGTCGCCACGAAGACGGCCAGATCTGCCCGGAAGTGCACCTTGGCGCCCAGCAGATCGCGCAGTTCGCGGCTCGCGATCGTGCTGCTCGGCATGTACCGCTTGCACTGGATCACCATGGTCCGGCCGTCCGGGAGCCGCCCGAGGACATCGGCGCCGTTGTCGTGCGAACCGCCCACCCGACGGACCTCCGTACATCCGTCGCGGCGGCACAGACCGGCGACCAGTTCCTCGAACTCCGTGCCGGTCATGGCGTCCACCTCCGCGAGGGTCCGGCGGCCGGCCTCCACCTCGTCGTTCCGACGCCAGCGGCGGTCCTGCGCACGCACGATCCGGTCGGTGCGCCACAGCCACCAGCCCACCGTCCCGATGGCGCCGAAGAGCACGGCAGCCGTGACGTACGGCCACACGGTCGACCAGAACACCGCGAGGAGGGCCAGCAGTACGACGCCGCCGATCACGGCCGCCTTCAACCGAGCACGTGCCTGTGCCCGTGCCCGTACCTGCGTCCGTGCCCGTGAACTCTGCCGTTTGGACCTCTGCCGCTTGCGAGCAGTCATCCCCGTACCCTCCTGACGTTCCGTCGCCCTGCCGTTCTGCCGTTCCGTTGGGCAGTCTGGGCAGTGCGTCGGTGGGCCGGAAGGGCGCGAGTCGGCCACGGTCCGATCGCCCTCCGCGCCTCACTCGACGGTGACGGCCGACGTCAGGCCGGTCGTCACCGACGAGCAGGTCGTACGTTCGTACAGGGCGTGTCCGGCGTCTGGCGGTGGGTCAGGGAGCCACCGCCTGGCCGGTCTGCGGGGAGATCCTGCCCGCGCACAGGCCTCGCGCGGTCAGGCCCTGCGCGATACGCGGGATCGCGGCGAGCGTGTTGGCCGGCCAGTCGTGCATGAGGATGACCTGGCCGTTGCCGAGCCGCCCGGCGGCCTGCACGATCGCGTCGGTGCTCGCGCCGTTCCAGTCCTGCGAGTCCACGTTCCAGATGATCTCGGTAAGCCCGTACTTGGCCTCGACCGCCCGCACCGTCGCGTTGGTCTCGCCGTACGGCGGCCGGAACAGTTTCGGCGTACCGCCGCCCGCGGACGCGATCGCCTGCTGGGTCCGCGAGATCTCCGAGTCGATCTGCGACTGGCCGAGCTGGGTCAGATGCGGGTGGGTGTAGCTGTGGTTGCCGACCCACATACCCGCGCTGACCTGGGCCTGGACCCGGGACGGGTTGGCCGCGGCGTAATTGCCCTGGTTGAACATCGTGGCCCGCAGCCCGTTCCGCGTGAGTGCGCCGAGCAGGGCCGGTGTGCTGCTGGACGGGCCGTCGTCGAAGGTCAGCCCCACGTATCCGTTGCAGGCGGCGGCAGCAGTGGCAGCGGCAGTGGTGGCAGCAGCCTGCGCCTGGGATGCCTCGGCGGCGCCGGCGGTGAGCGTGCCCGTCGCCGTCAGCGCCACGGCGGCCAGCGCGGTCGTCCAGGGGCGTGTCCGGGCGCCGGTGCTCATGCCGCCACCGTGATGCTTGAGCTGCCGCTGCTCTGGTAACCCTCGGTCGCGAGGATCATGTAGTACTTGAAGGTGCCGAGGGGCATCCCGGCCCGTGACCAGGCGTCGAAGTGGTTGCCTGTGGTGATGCTGCCGCCGGTCCTCCTCGACTGCCGGACGCTCCAGTACTGGTTGAAGGTCTTCGTGCCTTCGACGGACGGGGCGTTGTACCGCGTCGTCTGGTAGATGTCGTACGTGCCGCCGTCGCTGGTGACCGCGCCCTTGTACGTACCCGTGGGCCGGTAGGTGCCCCAGTTGTCGACGATGTAGTACTCGACCAGCGGGTTCGCCGTCCAGCCGTAGAGGGTCAGGTAGGCGTTGCCGGACGGGCTGAAGGAGCCGGAGTAGGTCACGGTCCTGCGGCTGCCGTTGCTCCAGCCCTTGCCGGCGACGAAGTTCCCGGTGTTCCGCCAGGTCGTGCCGTAGCTGCCGCCGGAGCCCAGGTTCATGGAGACCGTGCCCTGTGCGTCGGTCCAGAACGAGTAGTAGTACCCGTTGTTGGTGCCGGTCTGGTTCGTGGTGACGACCGTGTCGGCGTGGGCCGTGCCGGGCAGCGTGAGCGCGGTCGCGGCGCCCAGCAACAGGGCGCAGGCCTGCCTGCGGTTCGGCTGTGCGGGGGTGAGGTTCATGTGCGGGTTCCCTCCGTCTTCCACGGGGCGGGTTTGGTCGAACAGTGTTGACCTGGACCCGTCAAGCGTCAACAGTTTCGCCCATGATTACGAAACATTCGTGTGAACTGGAATGGCGTAGGAGCCTTAACTGCCTGGTGAAGGGCACCAGTTAGGGTCCTCGCGACATTGAGTGCGGGGCATCCATCCGGGGGAGATCAGATAAAGGAGGTCACATCTTCGAATGTTTCGAAGAACTTACGGAGCGAAGTGCCGCGACATCATTCGGCGGTCGGGGCCGCCGCGGGCCCTTCCGTTCCCCAACCCGCCGCCCTCGCGGTGCCGATGAGCAGCGGCCAGAGCGCGGCGGCCATCGTCTCTGGTGTGCCGGGGCAGCCGCGGCGGAGCCAGTCGATGACCGTGCCGAGCACCGCGCCCGCCACGAACGCGGCAGCCGGATCGTGCGGGACGTCCGCCGGGTCCTCGTCGGTGGGTGCGGGCGCCGGCACGGGGCGTACGGGGGTGCCGGCCGCCTCTGCCGTCTCGGCCGGGACGCGGCGGACGTGTGCCGCGACCGTCATCCGGTGCAGCAGGTGGTTGATCACGCGGGCGCTGCCGTCGTCGCCCAGCAGGGCCCGGTAGAGCGGGGCGTGTTCGGCGACGTGCGCGAACAGCTCCGGCAGCAGCTCGACCGTGGGGCTGCCCTCGGCGTTGAGCGGCGGCACGACCGTCGGGCTGGCCGCCACCAGCTCGTCGAAGACCGTCGTGCACGCGGCGGCGGCCAGATCGTGCACGTCGGTGTAGTGCTCGTAGAACGTCGACCGGTTGACGCTCGCGCGCTTGGTGATGTCGGAGACCGAGATCTGGCTGAGGTCGCGCTCGGCGATGAGTTCCCGCAGGGCGGTCTCCAGGGCGGCACGGGAGCGGCGGGTGCGGGGATCTGTGGAGCGCGCGGGCATGGTCCGAGCCTATCCTTTCCAGCGTCTGTCGGATAACCGACACATGCTGGATAGTGGGGGATCAGCTGAGCACGGGCCGCCTGTCCGTGCGGACCTCCAGGGAGCACCAGCGATGAGCCCCACCAGGGACACCACGATCACCACGAGCACCACGGGACTGTCCGGCAAGTCGGTCGTCGTCACCGGGGCCGGTTCCGGGATCGGCCGTGCCGCCGCTCTGCGCTTCGCGGCCGAGGGCGCCCGCGTCGTCCTCGCCGACCTCGACGCCGACGGTACGAAGGCGGTCGCCGAGGAGATCTCCGAGGCCGGGGGCGCCGCCGTCGCCGTGATCGGGGACCTCGGCGATCAGCAGGTCGTCGACCGGGTCGTCGCCACCGCCGTGGACGCCTTCGGAGGCATCGACGTGCTGGTCAACAACGCGGGCGTCATGGACAGGATGTCGGCCGCCGCCGACACCGCCGACGAGGAGTGGGAGCGCGTCCTGCGGATCAATCTGACCGCGCCGTTCCTGCTCAGCCGGGCCGCGCTGCCCCACCTCCTGGCGAGCGGCGACGCGGCCATCGTGTTCACCGCCTCCGAGGCGTCCCTGCGGGGCAGCGCCGCCGGTACCGCGTACACGGTCTCCAAGCACGGCGTGGTCGGCCTCACCAAGTCCCTCGCCGTCATGTACCGCGCCAAGGGGGTGCGGACGAACGCGATCGCCCCGGGCGGCACGGTGACGGGCATCCAGGTCGACGTGGACGCGGAGGCGCACGGGCCGTCCGTGCTCATGGGCCACCTGGGTGCCATGGGCCGTACGGCGACCGCCGACGAACAGGCCGCCGCCATCGTCTTCCTGGCCTCCGACGCCGCGAGCAACATCAACGGGGTCGTCCTCCCGGTGGACAACGGCTGGTCCGCCGTCTAGGACAGGTTCAAGTCGGGTCAGCCGAGAGGGTTGTCCCTGGTGCGCAGGGTGTCCAGGACGGGCGCGTACATACGGGACTTGATGGTGCCGAGGGTCGGCCCGGCCTTGCCGGCCTGCGCCCCGGCGAGTTCCACCGCCTTCGCGCGTACGGAGTCCTCGGCCACCGCGTGGTCGACGAGCCCGGCGTCGAGGGCGTCGCCGCCTCCGTAGCGGCGGGCGGTGAGCATGGCCTCGTGTGCGGTACGCGGATGCAGCCGGGACTGGATCAGCGCGGACATGCCCGGGGTGAAGGGGATGTTGATCTCGGCCTCGGGCAGGCACCAGTAGCCGCGGTCGGCCCGCATCACGCGGAAGTCGTGGGCCAGGGAGAACATCGCGCCAGCCGCGAAGGTGTGCCCCTGCAGGGCGGCCACGGTGATCACGGGCAGGGACAGCGTCCGCGCGAACAGCTCCTGGACGCCGCGGACATAGTCCTCCTGCTGGTCGGCGTGGGCGAACAGCCAGTCCAGGTCGAGGCCGTTGGAGTAGAACTTGCCGGTGGCGGCGGTCACCAGGGCGCGCGGCCCCTCCGCCTTCTCGACCTCGTCCAGTGCGGCGTTGGCGGAGGCGAGCCAGTCGGGGTGGAAACGGTTCTCGCCGTCTCCGAGATCGAGAACGAAGACGTCGTCCTGGCGGTCGAGCGTCGGCATGGTGACTCCTCGCGGTAGCTACTTGTGAGTAACTTAATGCGTCAACCTAATGCGCGATGTGCGGCTCGTGCAATGGATGTGGCCGAGTGCCCGTCGAAATCATTCGTCCCCGCTGGCCGGTTTCGGTCTCCACCCCGTCCCCGTGGGAGCGCTTCCATGGCAGGGCGGCAGCGCAGTCATGCGCATGCCATGCGACTGGCCCCGTCGCGTGGCACCGCTCCACCGCGCCATGCCCGCGTTTCCCGCCCGCCTCCCGCATTCCCCCAGCCGTGATCCGGAAGGGACGGACATGTCCGCCACTGGACGCACCACCGTGCACAGCAGCGCCGTACGCACCAGCGCCCTGCACGGCGACACCGCGCGCGGACGCCCGCGTTCGGGGCCCGCAGTGCTTTTCGCGGCACTGGTGTCCCTGCTCGCGACGACGCTCCTCGGCGCACCCGGGGCCGCCGCCCGCGAGCCGGTGGAGAAGGCACCCGTCGAGAAGGCGTCCGTCACGACGACGTCCGTCACGACGAGGGCCGCCACCGCGCCCGCCGCGGCCCTCACCGAGGTCACCAACTTCGGCAGCAATCCCAGCAACCTCCAGATGTACCTCTACGTCCCGGACAGCGTCACCGCGAACCCCGCCGTGGTGGTGGCCGTCCACTACTGCACGGGCTCCGGCCCGGCTATGTACTCCGGCACCGAGTACGCCTCGCTCGCCGACCAGTACGGGTTCATCGTCGTGTACCCGTCGGTCACCCGCGCCAGCAAGTGCTTCGACGTCTCCTCGCCCCAGGCGCTGACCCGCGGTGGCGGCAGCGACCCGGTCGGCATCAAGTCGATGGTCGACTATGTGACGCGCACCTACTCCGCCGACACCGGCCGGATCTTCGCCACCGGCATCTCCTCCGGCGCGATGATGACGAACGTCCTGCTCGGCGACTACCCGGACGTGTTCGCCGCGGGCGCCGCGTTCTCCGGCGTACCGTTCGGCTGCTTCGCCACCACGGACGGCTCCGAGTGGAACAGCGCCTGCTCCGGCGGCACCGTCCTCCACACCCCGCAGGAGTGGGGCAACCTCGTCCGCAACGCCTACCCCGGCTACACCGGCCCGAGGCCGCGCATGCAGGTGTGGCACGGCACCGAGGACGACGTGCTGCGCTACCCCAACTTCGGGGAGGAGATCGAGCAGTGGACGAACGTGCTGGGCGTCAGCCAGACCCCGGCGGCCACCGACTCGCCCCAGTCCGGCTGGACCCGTACGCGCTACGGAGCCACCGGTGACCAGGCCCCCGTCGAGGCCGTCAGCCTCCAGGGCGTCGGCCACAACCTGTACGCCTGGGGCATGGCGGCCCGCGTCCTCACGTTCTTCGGCCTGGACAGCTCGGGCCCCGGCCCCCAGCCCCAGCCGGGCGCCTGCAAGGTGACCGCCACGACCAGCGCCTGGAACACGGGGCTGACCGGCTCCGTGACGATCACCAACACCGGCACCTCCCGCATCGAGGGCTGGCAGCTGGGCTTCACCCTGCCGTCCGGGCAGAGCATCACCAACGGCTGGGGCGCCACGTACGCCCCGGCGAGCGGCGCGGTGACGGCCACGAACGCCTCGTACAACGGCACGATCGCGGCGAACGCGAGCGTCAGCATCGGCTATCAGGCGAGTCATACGGGGAACAGCTCGGCGCCGACCGCCTTCACTCTCAACGGCGCTGTGTGCAGCGGTAGTTGAGGGATATGGGACCGGTACGGCCCGTGCCGCCGTCGAGAGCGCGCTCCTTCGTCCGTCTCGTCACCGCCTTCGTCCTCGTCCTGGTCCTCGCCGTGAGCGCGTCCGCCGTGGTGGCCCTGGTCGAGGGGGCGCGGGGTGCGGACCGTGGTTCCGCCGGGCCGGCCGGGGCGGGTGCCCGGCACTGGGTCAACACCTGGACCGCGATGCCTCAGCTCACCGAGCCGGGCACTATGCCGCCCCCGCCGTTCACCGAGGAGCGGGCCGTCCTGGTGGACACCACCCTGCGGCAGACCGTGCGGGTCTCGACCGGCGGCGGGCGCGTCCAGCTGCGGTTCTCCAACGCGTTCGGCGACACCGCGCTGCCCCTCACCGCCGTGAGCGTGGCTCTTCCGCTCGGCGGGCGGGCCGGAGCCAGCGCCGTCGAACCCGGCTCGCCGCGGCGCGTGACCTTCGCCGGACGCGCGTCGGCGACCGTGCCCGTCGGGGCCCAACTCGTCTCCGATCCGCTGGACTTCGGGCTGGCGCCGGGCTCCGTGCTGACCGTGACCGCGTACCTCGCCGAAGGGCAGCCGTTCACCGCGCTCACCTCGCACCCCGGGTCGCGCACCACCTCGTACCTCCAGAAGGCCGGTCACGCCGACCGCACCCGGGATCTCGACCTCCCGGGGGCGACCGCCGTCAACCACTGGTACCTCCTCAGCGATGTCGAGGTGCTTTCCGGCCCCGGTACGGCGGCGGTCGCCGTCCTCGGCGACTCGCTGACCGACGGGCGCGGCTCCACCACCAACGGCAACGACCGCTGGACCGACCGCCTGCTGGACCGGCTCCGCGCGCACCCCGCGACCGACGGGGTCGCGGTGCTCAACCAGGCCGCCGGCGGCAACCGCGTCCTCAACGACGGCCTCGGCCCCAACGTCCTCGCCCGCCTCGACCGCGACGTCCTGTCCCGCAGCGGAGTCTCCTGGCTCGTCGTCTTCGAGGGGGTCAACGACCTCGGAACCGCCGCCGCCACACCCACCGCCCAGCGGACCGTCACGACCGAACTGATCGCCGCGTACGAGCAGATCGTCGTCCGGGCGCACGCGCAGGGCATCCGCGTGTACGGGGCCACGCTGACGCCGTTCGGCGGCAACGCGATGTACGACGACCCCGAGGGGTGCCGTGAATCGTCCCGGCAGGAGGTCAACTCCTGGATCCGTACGAGTGGACGGTTCGACGCGGTCGTCGACTTCGACCGGGCCGTCCGTGACCCGGCGGATCCGCGGCGCCTGCGGTCCGCGCTGCACGACGGGGACTGGCTGCATCTCAATCCGGAGGGGTATCGCGTGCTCGCCGACGCGGTGCCGCCCCGGTTGTTCCGGTTGTCCCCTACGCGAACTGGCTGACCGGCCGACCGGATGGTCGGCTGACTCGGGCGATCGGGCGATCGGGCGACCGGCCGGGTCAGGTGGGCTTTTCCGTGGGGTCGGCGGGCAGGGGCAGAGGCAGGAGGTCGTGGAGCTGTGTGTACCGCTGGGCGCAGGCCGTCCGCGCGATGGCCTGCGAGACGGCGTCGGCGAGCGGGCCCGTGGACTCGCTCAGCAGACGGCGGGCCTTGTCCGTGAGCGCCACCTCGATACCGCGCCGGTCGCCGCACGCGGAGTTCTTGGTGATCAGCCCCGCGTGCTGCAGACAGGCGACCTGGTACGTCAGCCGGGTCTTCGGGCGGCCCAGCAGTTCCGCGATGCGGGTCATCCGCAGGCTGGAGCCCGGCTGGTCGGCCAGCAGGCACAGCACCAGGAACTCGTCGTGCGAGACCCCCATGGCGTCCTTCACGCGCGAACGCAGCTGTTGCTCGATCGCGCCGGCCGCCGCCAGCAGGCGCATCCAGGAACGGAGTTCGGCGGGCAGCAGGCCGTTCTCCGGTGCGCCCTCGTCGATCTCGTCGATCTCGTCGTGCGGCGGGACGGATGCGGGCTGGTCGGCGGGGGTGGAAGAGGCGGCCATGGTGTCACAGTCTACCGGTTGTCCATTTTTGGATGACCGGCTAGCGTGGGGTCATCCAAATTTGGATTACTGATCCAGTTGTCCGTGAACGACCGCACTCATCTTCAGGAGAAGTCCCATGACCGTCGCTGTGGAAACCGGCCTGTGGCAGCTCGATGCCGTTCGCTCCGCCATCGCCATCAAGCACAAGACGATGTGGGGTCTGGTCACGGTGAAGGGCGCCTTCAGCGGTGTCGCCGGTGAGGGTGAGGTCGAGGCGGGCGGCACCGCGCACGGCACGATCACGGTGGAGGCCGGGTCGCTCGACACCAAGAACGCGAAGCGTGACGCGCATCTGCGGGGTGCGGACTTCTTCGATGCCGAGCGGCATCCGACGCTCGTGTTCGCCGTCCGTGACGCGGTGGTCCGGCCGGACGACAGCGTCGCGATCAGCGGGGAGCTGACCGTCCGCGGCGTCAGCCGCCCGCAGTCCGTGACCGGCACGGTGACGGAGTCGAGCGCCGAGGCGGTGACGCTTGCCGCTGAGTTCACCGTGGACCGGTCGCAGTTCAATCTGGGGTGGAACCAGATGGGGATGATCCGGGGGCTGACCACGGTGACTGCGACGCTCAGGTTCACGCGACGCGGTTCCGCCTCCGGCGAGGGGGTGTAGTTCGACTGCGGGTCGGTGGGGGCTGGTCGCGCCGTTCCCCGCGCCCCTGAGGGGTGGGGTGGCTGAGGTCGGGTTTCGGCTGCGGGTCGGTGGGGGGTTGCCCGCGCCGTTCCCCGCGCCCCTTAGGGGGCTTGGGGCGGTTTCCCCGCGCCCCTTCGGGGGCCTAGGGGTGGGAGCGGGCTGTTACGTGTGCCAAGTGGGTGGTGAAGATCTCTTGGGCGTCGGGGGTGAGGGTTCGTAGGGCCACCGCGGCTGTGATGATCACGTCGCAGAGTTCTGCGCGCACGTCGTCCCACGTGTGCGACACGCCCTTGCGGGGGTTCTGGCCGGTGGCGCCGATGACCGCCTCGGCGACCTCGCCCACCTCCTCCGAGAGCTTCAGCACCCGCAGGAGCAAGGTCTCCTGGGGCGGGCGGTCCGGCTGGTTCCGGGCCAGCCAGTCCTGGAGGTGCTCGATGGACTGCCAGAGATCATCGTCGTCGCTCATGACGGTCAGACTGCCACGCCCTCCTCGTCGAACAACTCGCCCTGCTCGCCCTCGTCCTGGCCGCGCACCCGCGCGTACCGCGCTCCGATCACCGCCAGGGTCGCCGCGGCCGTCACCGCGAGGGCGACCGGCACCATCCAGTTCCGGTCGACCGTGTGCCCCAGGGCGTGGTCCAGGGAGATCCGGCCGGGGCCCGTGACGGCCAGGCCGGCCGCAGTGAGGCCCAGGGAGGCCGCGTGCTCGTAGCCGCCGCTCTGCGCGAAGAAGCCGTTGGGCGCGTGCAGGGCGGAGGCGCCCGCCATCGCCCCGGCCGCGGCGGCTCCGGCCGCCGGGGTGGCGAGGCCCAGCGCGAGCAGCGTGCCGCCGCCCGTCTCCGCCAGGCCCGCCGCGGCGGCGCTGGCCCGGCCGGGCGCGTACCCCACGGACTCCATGAACGCGCCGGTCCCGGAGAGGCCGCCCCCGCCGAACCAGCCGAAGAGCTTCTGCGCCCCGTGCGCCGCCAGCACTCCGCCCGTACCGAGGCGGAGCAGCAGCAGTCCCAGATCGCGTCGGTCGAAACAGGTCACGGTTCCCGTCACTCCTCGCAGGTCACAGCCGGATGTCGCACTCGAACGGTTTCTCTGGCGCGCGTACGCGCCTGCCCACCGTCGCACCGGACCGCCGGCCGGGTCCTGGCCCGCGCCGCCGTTCGGGTGACCGGACGCGACCGCCTCGACCGCGAGAGGCCGCTCACCGGTGAGGGTGAGCGGCCTCCTGGAACGCCGTACGGGCGGACCGGTCAGAGCGCGGGCTGCGGCTGCTGCTCGGTCAGGGCGATCCGGCCCTTCTTGATGGTCGCGAGCCGGGGTGCGCGCCGGGCGATCGACGAGTCGTGCGTGACCATGACGAACGTCAGCCCGTGCTCCCTCCACAGCCCTTCCAGCAGGGCCATGATGTCGTCGCGGGTGCCCTCGTCGAGGTTGCCCGTGGGTTCGTCGGCGAGGAGCACCTTCGGGTTCTTGACCAGCGCGCGGGCGATCGCGACGCGCTGCTGCTGACCGCCGGACAGCTCGCTGGGCGCGTGGGTGAGGCGGTCGCCCAGACCGACCGAACCCAGCGCCTCGGCGGCCTTCGCGCGCCGCTCGGACGGCTTGACCCCGAGGGGTACGAGAGCGGTCTCGACGTTCTCCTGCGCGGTGAGCGTGGGGATGAGGTTGAACGACTGGAAGATGATGCCGATCTTTTCGGCGCGCACCCGGGTCAGCTTGGCCTCGCTGATGGACGCGAGGTCCACGCCGTCCAGTTCGACGCTGCCGGAGGACGGGCGGTCCAGGCCGCCGATCATCTGCAGCAGGGTCGACTTGCCGCCGCCGGTGGGGCCCTGGATGACGAGCTGGTCGCCGTCCTCGATGGTGAGGTCGACGCCGCGCAGCGCCTCCACGGTCTCCTTGCCCCTCGTGTAGTTCTTGGTGACGCCGGTGAGCTTGTACATACGTCTTCTCCGTAACGAACGTGACGTGACGTGGCGTGGTGTTGGGGGGCGGGGGCTACGACACGCTGCGCAGCGCGTCGGCCGGACGCATCCGGGAGGCGCGCCAGCCGCCCATCGCGCCGGCGATGAGACCGCCCGCGACCGCGAGGCCCACGGCGAGCGCGATGGTGGTGACGGAGACCGGCGCGGACAGCGCGATGTCGAGGGTGCTCGACGCGCTCTGCCCACCGGGGCCGCCACCCCCACCGGGTCCACCGCCGCCGGGACCGCCGCCCTGGCCGCCGCCCGTGGAACCGAGTTCGGCGGTGAGGGTGGGGCTGATCGCCGTGACCGCGTAGGCCGCCGCCAGGCCGAGGGCGATACCGAGCGCTCCGCCGAGCAGGCCGTTCACGACCGACTCGCCGACGACCTGCCGGGTGACCTTGCGGCTCGGCCAGCCGAGCGCCTTCAGCGTGCCGAACTCCCGCACCCGGCGGCTGACCGCCGACGAGGTGAGCAGCGCGGCGACGAGGAACGCGGCCACCAGCACCGCGATGGAGAGCCACTTGCCCACGCTGGTCGCGAGGTTGGAGGCGGTCGACAGCGAGCCGGAGACGGTGTCCGCGAGATCGGCCGAGGTCGTGACCGTCGTACCGTCGATGTTCTTCTGGATGGCCGCCTTGACCGCGTCGATGCGCTGGGAGTCGGACGCCTTCACATAGATCGTGGAGATCTTGTTCTTGGAGTCACCGAGCGTCTGGGCCTGCTTGAGCGGGAGGTAGACGTCGGTCGTCGACTCGCTGCTGTCCGGGGTCGCGATCCCGATGACCTTGTACGTGGTGCCGGAGATCTTGATGCTCTCGCCGACGGTGTACTTGTTCTCCTTGGCGTACGACGTGCTGAGCACCGCGACCTTCGCGTTCGTCTGCGAGGCCGTGAACGACGTGCCCTTGCTGATCTTCGTGGTGGCGAGCGGGCCCAGATCCTGGTTCGTGACGTCGACACCCGAGACCGAGTACGAGTTCACGTCGAAGGAGGCGCCGCCGCCCTGCACCTGCGGCTGACCGGTCGAACCGCCGCCGCCCGTACCGCCGGGGCCGCCGCCCTGGCCCTGGGAGCCCTGCGAGGAGGTGTCGGTCCTGGCCTTGCCCTGGGTGAAACTGCCGTCGACCTTCGTGACGTTCAGGGTCAGCGCGCCCACCGCGCTCGCCACGTTCTTCTGCGCGGCGACCTTTTCGATGAGGGAGGACTTGAGCGTCTGACCGCCCTGAGTGGTCACGCGGTCCGAACTCTGCTCCTCGTCGTCGTCGGAACCGGCGTCGAATTCGAAATTCGGTCTGCCCGACTGGTTGTTGCCGGCGGAAGGGGCCTCCCTGGCCTTGGTCACCGTCATGTCGGTGCCGAGTCCGTACAGCGACTGCAGGACCTTGTCCTGAGCCTGTGACATGCCGGCCGACACCGAGTTGACGGTGATGACCAGCGCGATTCCGAGCGCCAGACCCATGGCGATGACCAGAGCCGACTTCTTGCGCCGGCTCAGCTCACGCTTGAGATAGATGCCAAACATCCCTGTCCCTAAGGTTCTTGGCGCCCGCTGTGGGCGCTGCCACAAGCTATGGACGAACCTTTGAGACACCCTGAGTAGGGAATGTGTAAGACCTGAGAATGCACTCCCGGGAATCAGAATCCCGTAAGACAGCTGATTCCTGACCGACTCAGGGCCAGTTCCCAGGAAAGGGGTGTTGTCTGTGCCCCTTCAGGGGCGCGGGGAACTGCGCGCCCAGCCACGACGGACCCGCAGGTTCACACAACCCGCGGCCCCCGGCGGGCCCCGCCGATGGAGCTACCCCCGCCCCACATAAGGCATACCGCTGGCGAGAACCGTCGCGAACTGCACGTTCGCCTCCAGCGGCAGCTCCGCCATATGGCGGACCGTCCGCGCCACGTCCCCCACGTCCATCACCGGCTCCGCGGCCACCTCCCCGTTCGCCTGCAACGCCCCGGTCGTCATCCGCGAGGTCATGTCCGTCGCCGCGTTCCCGATGTCGATCTGCCCGCAGACGATCCGGTACGGCCGCCCGTCCAGCGACAGCGACTTCGTGAGGCCGGTCAGCGCGTGCTTCGTAGCCGTGTACGCCGCCGACCGCGGCCGGGGCGTGTGCGCCGAGATCGAGCCATTGTTGATGATCCTTCCGCCCTGCGGATCCTGCTCCTTCATCTGCCGGTAGGCCGCCTGCGCACACAGGAACGCCCCGTCGAGATTCGTACCGACCACATGCCGCCAGGCGTCGTAGGGCAGGTCTTCGAACGGCACACCGCCGGGTCCGAACGTGCCGGCGTTGTTGAAGAGCAGGTCCAAGCGGCCGAAGCGGTTCCGCGTGGCGCCGAAGAGCGCGGCCACCTCCTCGGGCCGCGACACGTCGGTGCGTACGCACAACGACGTGCTCTCTTTCCCGGCCGCCTCCCCGACGGCCCCGGGCGACGCGTCCGCGAGGGCCGTCCGGGCGAGCGCCGCCGTCTCCTCCAGCCGCTCCGCGCGGCGGCCGGCGAGCGTCACCGACCAGCCGGTCCGCAGCAGTTCGACGGCCACGGCACGGCCGATTCCCGAGCCGGCGCCTGTCACGATCGCGATCTTCGTTCGATGGGCGTTCATGGCCCCGCAGCGTACGGGAGGCCATGGTCGACGGTCCGCCATTTGGAACTCATCCGTCCGACATCTGACTGTTGTGTACGTGACGGTCCGCCGTTGACTCTGACCACTCCAATTCCTTGTACAACAACCGTCAGGGGAGGGCCAGATGACATCCACCGGCCACCAGCAACCGTCGCAGCACGCCCCCGAACTCCGCGCCGCCGCCCGTCACCTCGGACGCCGCCGGCTCTTCACCGTCACCGGCGCGGCCGCCGTCCTGGCGTTCGCCACCAACCTGCCGACCGCGGGCGTGGCGGGTGCGGCCGAGTTCGACGCGGCGAAGATCACCGAGAATCCCTTCACCCTCGGTGTGGCCTCCGGCGACCCCCAGGCCGCCTCCGTGCTGCTGTGGACCCGGCTCGCCCCCACCCCGTACCAGGCGGACTCCGGACTGCCCCCGGAACGCGTCACCGTGCACTGGGAACTGGCCCGCGACGAACGGTTCCGCCACGTCGTCAGACGGGGGGCGACCTTCGCCCACCCCGAGTTCCACCACTCCGTGCACGTCGAGGTCGGCCACCTCGACTCCGACCGGGTCTTCTACTACCGCTTCAGGACGGGCAGCTGGATCAGCGAGACCGGGCGTACCCGCACCGCGCCCTCGTCCCGCGCGCGCGTCGACGAACTGCGGCTGGCCGCGGTCTCCTGCCAGGCCTACCACGACGGGTACTTCACCGCGTACGGCCATCTCGCCGAGGACGACGTCGACGTGGTCTTCCACGTCGGCGACTACCTCTACGAGTACGCGGTCGACTCCGTGGGCGGCGCCCGCAACTACACCGACCGCGTACTGCCCGACCTCTTCAACCACGAGACGATCACCCTGGAGGACTACCGCCTGCGGTACGCCCTCTACAAGACCGACCCCGACCTGCGGGCCGTGCACGCCGCCCACCCCTTCGTGGTCACCTGGGACGACCACGAGGTCGAGAACAACTACGCGGACGACATACCCGAGAACTCCGTACCGCCGGAGGAGTTCCTGCTGCGCCGCGCCGCCGGATACCGCGCCTACTGGGAGAACCTGCCGCTGCGCCGCCCGCAGCGGCCCGAAGGCCCCGACATGCAGATGTACCGGCGGCTGAACTGGGGCCGCCTCGCGCAGTTCGACATCCTCGACACCCGGCAGTACCGCTCCGACCAGGCGTACGGGGACGGCGCGGACGTTCCCGGCCCCGAGACGGACGATCCGGCACGCACGATCACCGGGGCGGCGCAGGAGCGGTGGCTGCTGGACGGGTGGCAGGCCTCCCAGGCGCTGTGGAACGTCGTCCCGCAGCAGGTCATCTTCTCCCAGCGGAACTTCGACCTGACCGTGCCGTCCCGGGTGTCCATGGACGCGTGGGACGGCTACCGGGCCTCGCGGGGGCGGGTGCTGGCCGGAGCGGAGGCCGCCGGGGTCGACAACCTGATGGTGCTCACCGGGGACGTCCACGTCGGGTACGCCTTCGACATCAAGGACGACTTCGACGATCCCTCGTCCCGGACGCTCGGTACGGAGATCGTGACCACCTCGATCACCAGTGGGCGGGACGGGACGGAGAAGCCCGCCAACTGGGAGACGTACATGGCGGCGAATCCGCATCTGAAGTTCTACAACGGGCGGCGCGGATATACGACCGTGCGGTTGGGGAGGGAATCCGCTCGGGCCGACTTCAAGACCGTGCCGGCGGTCACTGTGCCGGGGGCTGCGATCAGTACGGCCGCGTCGTTCGTCACGGAGGTCGGTGACCAGGGGCTGAAGCCGGTGTAGCTCCGCTGGGGTGGGGCGGGGAACTGGCGGTCGTTCGTCGGCTGCGGGCCGGATGTGGCTGGTCGCGCAGTTCCCCGCGCCCCTAAGGGCGAAAAGCCAAAGACTGCGCCGTTCCCCGCGCCCCCAAAGGCGAAAGGCGAAAGATTGCGCCGTTCCCCGCGCCCCTGGTCGGGCCCGGCCCCTCCTAGAGGGATTCGCCGGGGTAGGTGACTCCTACCTCCGCCCTTACCGCGTCCAGGGTGCGCATTACCGCCAGGGTGCCGTTCAGGGGGACCAGGGGGGATTCCTTCTCGCCGGCTCGGAGGGCTCGCATGACCTCCGTCGCCTCGTGCTTGAGGCTGGCGCGGGTGCCGTCCGCCGCGTTCGCCGTGTACTCCTGCGGGTCGCGGCCGTCGCGGTGCAGGACGAAGCGGTCCGAGTGGAAGAAGCCGTGCGGGATGTCGATGCGGCCCTCGGAGCCGGTGACCGACGCGGCCGTCGACGTACCGCCGACCAGGGAACAGTGCAGTGCGGCGAGCGCCCCGCTGTCGTACGAGAGCAGCATGCCCGTCTGGAGGTCGACGTCCTCGTCCGAGAGCACCGCCTTCGCCGTCACCTCGGAGGGCTCGCCGAGCAGCAGATGCGCGAACGACACCGGGTAGACCCCGAGGTCGAGCAGCGCGCCGCCGCCCTGCGCGGGATCGCGCAGCCGGTGGGTGGGAGGGAACGGACCCGAGAGGCCGAAGTCGGCCTGGACCGTGCGGACCTCACCGATCGCCCCGTCGTCCACCAGCGTCTTGAGCTGCCGGATCAGTGGATTGCAGTACATCCACATGGCCTCCATCAGGAAGCTGTCGTGCTGCTTCGCGAGGCCGACCAGTTCCTCGGCCTCGCGCGCGTTCAGCGTGAACGCCTTCTCGCACAGCACATTGCGCCCCGCTTCCAGACAGAGCCCGGCCGCCGCCCGGTGGGCCGAGTGCGGAGTCGCCACGTACACGACGTCGACGTCCTCGTCCGCCGCGAGGGACTCCCAGTCGCCGTACGCCCGGGGGATCCCGAACCGCTCCGCGAACCCCTTCGCCGACTCCTCGGTGCGCGACGCCACCGCCACCACCTCGGCATCGGGCAGATCGATCAGATCCGCGGTGAACGCCGCAGCGATCCCACCGGTCGCCAGCACACCCCAGCGCACGCGTTCCTCAGTCATGCCCGACCTCTCGCTCCGTGCCGTCGACGCCCGCGGCGCCCTCGACCGCTTCGACCATCTGTACGAGACCACCCGTACGAGCTGAGAGCATAGGTGGCGGATCACACGGAGAGGGAGGGGCGCATGCCCGAGCGCGGCCGTACGACGAGGGACCCGGACGGCCCGGAGGCCCGCATACCCGGCACGGCGGTGACCGAGGAGAGCGTGGTCGCCGCCTCGGCGTCGCCGGTACCGCCACCGGCCGCCCGCCGTTCCGTGGGACTCCTGGTCACGCTCATCCTCGGCGGGCTCACGGCCGTACCGCCGCTGTCCATGGACATGTACCTTCCGGCGCTCCCGGACGTCACCGACGCGCTGCACGCCTCGGCGGCCACCGTCCAGCTGACGCTCACCGCGTGCCTCGCGGGGATGGCGCTCGGGCAGCTGGTCGTCGGGCCGATGAGCGACAAGTGGGGCCGCAGACGGCCGCTGATCGCCGGGCTCGTCGTGTACATCCTCGCCACCGCCGTCTGCGCGATCGCCCCCACCATCGAACTGCTCATCGCCTTCCGGCTGCTCCAGGGCCTCGCGGGCGCCGCCGGGATCGTGATCGCCAGGGCCGTCGTCCGCGACCTGTACGACGGTGTGGACATGGCGCGGTTCTTCTCCACGCTCATGCTGATCTCCGGGGTCGCGCCGATCATCGCGCCGCTCATCGGCGGCCAGGTGCTGCGGATCACCGACTGGCGGGGCGTCTTCTACATCCTGACCGTCATCGGGATCGTGCTCACCGCCGTCGTCTGGCGGCTGCTGCCCGAGACGCTCCCGCCCGCCGAGCGCCATGACGGCGGTACCGTCGAGGCCCTGCGCACCATGCGCGGACTGCTCGCCGACCGGGTCTTCACCGGCTACATGCTCACCGGCGGCTTCGCGTTCGCGGCGCTCTTCGCGTACATCTCCGCCTCGCCGTTCGTGGTCCAGGAGATCTACGGCGCCTCCCCGCAGACGTACAGCATCCTCTTCGGCGTCAACTCCGTCGGACTGGTGATCGTCGGCCAGATCAACGGCAAGATCCTCGTCGGCCGGGTCAGCCTCGACAAGGTGCTCGCGGTCGGCCTCGCGATCATCACCGTCGCGTCGGCCGCGCTGCTCCTGATGTCGGCCGGGGTGTTCGGCGAGGTGGGCCTCGTCCCGATCGCCGTCGGCCTCTTCGTGCTCATGTCGGCGATGAGCCTGTGCATGCCCAACACCAACGCGCTCGCCCTCATGCGCACCCGGCACTCCGCGGGCTCCGCGTCCGCGCTGCTCGGCACGTCCTCGTTCCTCGTCGGCGCGATCGCCACCCCTCTGGTGGGCGTCGCCGGTGAGCACACGGCCGTCCCGATGGCCGTCGTCCAGCTCGCGTGTTCACTGGTCGCCGTCGCCTGCTTCATGGCACTGTGCCGTCCCTGGCGGAAACAGCCGAACGTGCAGCCGAGCACGAACTCAAACGTGAACGTGAACGCGAACGCGAACGCGAACGTGAACTCGAAGGTGAAGCAGAACGTGAAGGGAGCGGGGAACTGAGCGCACCGAGACTGCGCCCCGGCACGGCGGAACGTGCCGGGCTCGACCCCGGGGAACTCGACGCTCTGGTACGGGAGTTCCGCGCGATCACCGCCGGGGACCGGCCCTGGGCCGCGGGTGCCGTACTGGTCGCCGGACGCGGGCCCGTGATCGCCGTCGAGGAGGCGGCGGGCTGGGCGGTGCGCTACCGCGCGTACGACGCGGACGCGGACGCGGGCGTGGAACTGCCGCGCGGCGAACGCGTGCCGATGACCGTCCGCACCCCCTTCGACCTGGCCTCCCTCACGAAGCTCTTCACGAGCGTCGCGGCCGTGCAGCAGCTGGAGCGCGGCACCCTGGGCATCGACGCGCGCGTGGGGGCGTACCTGCCGGGCTTCGCCGCCGCCACCGAGTACGGCATCACCGTGCGGCACCTGCTCACCCACACCTCCGGGCTGCGGCCCGAACTCCCGCTGTACGACTGCCGGGACGACAGGGCACGGTTCGCCCTGCTGCGGGCGGAGAAGCCGGTGACGGCGCCGGGCACCGCGTACGGCTACTCGGACCTCAACATGCTGCTGCTCCAGCAGGTCCTCGAACGCATCACCCGGCGCCCGCTGGACGCCCTCGTCCGGGACGGGATCACCCGGCCGCTCGGCATGGCCGACACCGCCTACGGCCCCTGCCCGCGCGCGGCCGCCACCGAGGACCAGCGGCGGCCCTGGGCCAAGGCCGACCGGGGCATGCTGCGGGGCACGGTCCACGACGAGAACGCCTGGGCGCTCGGCGGGGTCGCGGGCCACGCCGGCCTCTTCTCGACCGCCGCCGACCTCGCCGTCTTCTGCCGCACCCTCCTCGCGGGCGGCTCCTACGGCACCGCCCGCATCCTCGGCCCCGACTACGTCGAACTGCTCCTCTCCCCGCCGGGCCTCGGCTTCGCCCTCGACCAGCCGTCGTTCATGGGCGCCCTCGCCGGCCACGGAGCCGCGGGCCACACGGGCTTCACGGGTACGTCGCTGGTGATGGACCCCTCGACGGACACGTTCCTGGTGCTCCTGGCGAACACGGTCCACCCACGCCGCCGGCCCGCGGACCATGGACCCCGCGCGACGGCGGCCACACGGCTGGCCCGGGCGGTCAGGGGGGCCTGAGCGGTGCTCGTAGACTTCCCCCGTGACCGCCCCCGTTTCCCCAGCTGAGACCCTGCGCACGGCCCTCGCGGGCCTGCTCGACGGACTGCCGCCCAAGGTGGCCGCGCAGGCCGTCGACCGGCTGATCGCGAACTACCGGGGCACCACCCCGACCGACGCCCCGATCCTGCGCGACCGCGCGGACGTCGCCGCATACGCCGCCTACCGGATGCCCGCGACCTTCGAGGCCGTACGGGCCGCGCTCGCCGCCTTCGCGGACGCGGCACCCGAGTGGACGCCGGGCAGCCACGTCGACGTCGGCGGCGGCACGGGCGCGGCGACCTGGGCCGTGAACGCCACCTGGCCCGGGGAGCGGCCGGTCACCGTGCTCGACTGGGCGGAGCCCGCGCTCGTCCTCGGCCGTGAACTCGCCTCGGCCAGTACGGAGTTGCGGTCCGCCGAGTGGCGCCGCTCCCGGATCGGCGCCGAGCTCGCCCTGCCGGACGCCGACCTCGTCACCGTGTCGTACGTCCTCGGCGAGCTGACCGAGGCGGGCCGCGGCGCCGTCGTGGACGCCGCGGTGGCCGCCGCGCGGGCCGTCGTGATCATCGAGCCGGGGACGCCGGACGGGTACGCCCGCGTCCTCGCCGCCCGTGACCGGTTGATCGGCGCCGGGTTCTCCGTCGCGGCGCCCTGCCCGCACAGCGGGGTCTGCCCGATCGTGCCGGGGGAGGACTGGTGCCACTTCTCCGCCCGGGTGAGCCGGTCCTCGTTGCACCGGCAGGTCAAGGGGGGTTCCCTGCCCTACGAGGACGAGAAGTTCAGCTATGTCGCCGCGACGCGGGTGCCTGTGGCTCCGGTCGCCGCGCGGGTGGTGCGGCGGCCCCAGATCCGTAAGGGGCAGGTGCTGCTGGATCTGTGCGAGGTGGGGGGTGGGCTGGGGCGCTCCACGGTGACGAAGCGGCACGGGTCCCTCTACAAGGAGGCACGGGACGCGGCATGGGGCGACGGGTGGCCCCCGGCCGGGCCCCGCTAAGGGCGTTTCCTCGCCCCCGCCGCCCCTACCCGTTCCCGTCCACGCATGGGGCTGCGCCCCTCGCCCCCTTTGTCCTCAAACGCCGGACGGGCTGATTTTCAGCCCGTCCGGCG